>JAGBFY010000113.1 GCA_017936245.1 Kiritimatiellia bacterium | reverse complement strand
ATTCCTCGGAATCGAAGCCCATGACGTCCTCCTCAAACCACTTGAAGAACCTGGGTGCGCGTTCCATAAAGGTCATAGGCTCGTCCGAGCGCTTTGCAAGAACGATCCTTTTCTTGAGAATATGCCGTTGTACTGCCTTGTCCATGCCGAGAAAGATACCAAATCCCCCTCGCGAAGTCAATGAGAATATGGTTCGGACTAATACACAACGGAAGGTTGTGGTGGGTATTATTGATGTGATTTTCAGTTCCCTGTTTCTGAAATCGCTTATATAAGCATGAATATAAGCATAAAAAGCTTACACTGGCGGGAAAACTGAAATAGATAAAGTAAAACTATCGCCATTTTCCAAAAACATCCGCACGATTCCCTTTGTTTTCCTATAACATCACTCAGCAAAGAACAGCAAAATACATAGAAAATCACAATTGCTACGGCACAATCGCACCTGAGTCCGAAAGGACGGACCTTAACTTTTCAATCTATTTTACGCACATCGCATTTAATCTTTGCCGCCATCGCTGCCGACTGCCCTGTGACTTGTCCCATCGCCATGCATGCGCCTTGAACGCGCAGACCCGATGCCGCCAACCTGTCTGCGGATACGCAACGCCCAGCAACAAGCAGATTTGGACAAAGAGTGCCAAGAATGGGGAAAAAGGTGTGCACCCGCCGAATACCCGACAGCGCACCCGATTCTGGACAATATGATTCCGTCGCCATCTTCACGTACTGTCTTCATGATTGCGGGCACAAAAAAACATTCATCAGCAACAACAATTCATCATTTCACGAAAGGCACTCCAACACAAGGATCACCAAGTCTGCAGGAGTTGCATACCGCAAGCTGAATGTTTCTCGACAACCGCCAATCACCTGCGGAAACCTTAATAACAATCCTGTTCAACCCCTTTTTAGCGGGAAGTACGGCAGGTGACGCATGGCCATCCACTTTCTCGCCATTCAGGAAAAACACGGCAGCGTTCTTGCCGGCTGAAGAACGGTTCGCAAATATTGCGACAGTATCTCCCTTCGCCTCAAACTGGTACGCCACAGCAACGGCGGCTTTTCCGGAAGCCAGGACTTCCTTGAATTTCGTGTCGGAATAAGCATTCCCTCCCATAGTCGCATTATACCAAGCATCCGCCGGTGTCCTGTCTGGACGCTTCCATGTGATTCCGCCCGAAAGGTTCCGCAACGCGCTTCGCTCGGCCGAAAGCGCTTTCAGTTCTGCCTCATCCAAATCCTTGCCATATACGGCATCCGTCCACATCGCGGTATCCCGTACGACAGAAATGGATTGAGGCGAGTCCGCTTCTGTCTTTGCCCACAGACGTTTTCTCGTTCCGTGCATGGTATAGTCCATCGATGCGGCGAACAGCTGCCGATCCACCGGACATACCTCCGCCTCGGCATCTCCAAACGCAACCGAACGCTTGATTGTCAAGCCAGCAGCAAGAGATTTGATTTCAAATGCACGACGGCGCACGGCAAATTCCGGAGGCAGGTGGACGACCCCGTAAAGATCCCGGAAATCATTTTTCGACCGATTGGTGATTTTCACAACGACGCAAGAGGACTTCCTGTCCGGCTCGACGGTTATTGCAATTTCCGGAAGTTCAGCACAAACGCCATCTTCCGATGCGCCCCCCACCTTCGACACACATGCCCTGAACGCATCGTGCGGAAGCGTCCAACAGCCATTTCCGTCCTTCACAAGCTCTCTGTCACCGCATTTTACAGACACCGGCTGAGATGAAAACCTGAGTGAAAGCGAGATCTCATCGCCAAGTGCCGCAGGATCGAACCGGCGCACCATGAACACTGCCCTTTTCCCGGAATGCGATTTGCGGGAAGCATTTCCATTCAGAAACGAATAGCGGTATGCGCCATATTCGTAATCATTGAGCTACACCCAGTCTGGATGCAAGCAATGCCGTTTGACCCAGACTTCCTGAAGCGCATTACCGGCATCGTCACACCATGAATGGGTACCAAGCGTGACACGGGGAGACATTTCGTCCGCCTTTGCCAATTTTGTCTGCTGAGCCAGCCCTTTCTTAAACGCTTCATAGTTCGGATTACGGTCATTTGCCGAAAAACGGTTGGCCGGATACCATTCGTTTCGAGGAACGCCATCGAACGGATTGTCGCCGGAAACCCAATGCCCAGTCTCCATTATCATTTTCGCCGCCAATGTACGAAGTTTCTAGCTCAGCCAGGATTTCCCGTACCAGCCAAACGGGGACGCATAGGAAAGAACGCTATGTTCGGCGGCATCCTCAATCACAATCCTCGTCATCAAGACCTGACGGAACATTTCATCAGGAGAATGCTTGATTGAATGATTGAATCCATTCGGGACAATGTATTTCGTGAAGACCTTTCCATCTTTGGCTTTTACGGAAAACTCTAGCGTATAGAGCCGCGCGTTGCCGTCCGCAACGACCGGCGGAACGGATACTTCGTATCCTGATTTCTTTACGGCAGCAATCTTATCCTTGCCATCCTTGGACGCCCCGCCGCGATTTATGCCCGTCACAGCTCTGACTACAGGTTTCGTCCCTGCTGGAAACTCGGGTGTCCGCATCTTTTTGGCATGTTCTGCAAACGCAAACGGACGCGACTCTGCTGTCGGCAGCGGCATGACCCAGTCTGGTCCGAGATCGAGATCACTCAAGAACTCACGTCGGCGCACAACTATGCAATCGTCATACACGCTCCACAGCATTCCCTGACGACAGTCTTTGGTGCGAGCCTTTCGCATCAGTTTACAAGCCAAAGCCCGCCAGTCGCCGCCGCGTCCGTTCTCGAAACCGGTCTGCCATTCTTCTGCCGTCTCTCCCGTATATCGAAGCGAACCCGCACCGACCGACGTGAATGATCCCTGCCAGATTGACCGCTCATCGGTCAAAGAATAATGCGAATGCCCCGAAAACGCAATCGCATTCGGATAGGCGGACAGTATTTTCGTGACAACGCCCTTATCGTGTCCCCACGCCCAGGATCCATAGCACGTATCTTTAGGATGAGGGTGCTGCACATAGAAAAACGGGCGCGATGGATCGATTGTATTGCCGTGTTTAGCCAAAAAGCCTTCTATACGGCCAAAGGGATAAACCGGACCTCCCGTACCGTAGCCGTCTGTATCCCAATGCGAACCGACGTCTCGTGAACGTTGAATGTTTCAGCATATATACAATCCTTTATGCCAATTAATTACACCCCGCCAAACATCAGCGTACAGCACTGAAAAACGCAAACCCGTAAGGGTCTAGAACCATCTTGACTGAATTACCCCCCCGTGATTGAAACAGGCTCTCCATCAAGCGTCTTGACAGAAGCCAATTTTACCGGCAACGGAAGTTTCAAATCCAGCGGCTTTTCTTCGCCGGATGACACCAGCACATAGTCCAGGAGCACCGATGAAAAGAGCCTAAATCCCAAGCTTGTGGCGGCGATTTCACGCCGTCAGGGCAGCCGGCTCACAGACCGACCGCCGCCCTGACCTTCTCCATGGTGCCGGCAGCTGCTGCGCGAGCCTTTACCGCACCAGCCTTGAGGATATCCTCGAGCGTATCCGGATCTTTGGCGAGCTCTTCGCGCCTTGCGCGGAACGGATCGAAAAGACGGTGGTACGCTTCAAGCAGAGCCTTCTTCGCATGACCGTAGCCATAGCCGCCTGCGCGGAAGTTTGCCGCCATTTCGGCTACCTCTTCCGGCGTGGCGAACAGCTTGTAGAGTTCATAGATGGAATTGCCTTCAGGCTCCTTGGGTTCCTCCATGGGAGTGGAGTCCGTAACAATGGCCATCACCTTCTTCTTGATCGCCTTCGCATCCTCGAAGAGACCGATCGTGTTGCGGTAGCTCTTGGACATCTTCTGTCCGTCGGTGCCAGGAATGGTGGCGACCGAATCCGGGATGTAGGCATCGGGAAGCTTGAAAATCTCGCCAAAGGCATTGTTGAACTTCTGCGCCAGATCGCGCGTCACTTCAAGATGCTGCTTCTGATCCTTGCCCACTGGAACGAGATCTGCGTTCATCATGAGAATATCCGCAGCCATCAGCACGGGGTATGCAAAAAGGCCATGCGTCGCGTCGAAGCCGTGCGCCATCTTGTCCTTATAGCTGTGGCAGCGTTCGAGAAGCCCCATGGGCGTAAGGCAGGAAAGGAACCACGCCAGCTCCTGCACTTCGGGCACGTCGCTCTGACGGTATATGACAGCCTTATCGGGATTGAGCCCGCAAGCGAGATAGTCAAGGGCAACATCGCGTGTCTGCTCGCGCAGAGCCGCCCCGTCACGTACGGTCGTCATCGCGTGGTAATTCGCGATGAACATGAATATGTCGCCCTTCTCCTGAAGGTCGAACATCGACTTCATTGCGCCAAAATAGTTGCCCCAGTGGAGCTTGCCGGAAGGCTGGATGCCAGTAAGGATTCTCATTGTATCTTCTTTCTGAAAAATTTCGGGTATTGTACCATATTAAGGCCGATGCTGCGCACTATTCACAGGAACCTACCACAGATGCGAGCCATATTTCGGCGAGGGCCGGCCAGCAGTCTGTCGGATTGCCGCGTTCGCGCATTCCGTAGCCGTGTCCACCCTTGGAGTAAAGGTGCATCTCCGCCTTCACCCCGGCAACGGTAAGCGCATTGAAGTATGTAAGAGCGGTCTGGACCTTGCAGCTGTCATCCTGAGACTGCACGATAAACGCCGGAGTGGTAGTGGCATCAACAGGATATTCGTCGCGAAGCCTGAGCGGCGGCATCACTCCCTTCGGGGTCTTTTCGAGAAGATCGTAGGGATATATGACCATCGCCCAGTCAGGACGGCAAGATGCTTTGTCCGTATCATCCACAGGAGCGTACATGCGCTTTGCGTGCAAGATGGATGCGCGAACCGTAAGATTCGCCCCTGCGGAATATCCTATCATGCCAAGCTTTTGAGGATCGACATTGAAATTCACCGCATTTGCCCGGATGAACGACAGTGCGCGCTGGGCATCAGCAAGCGCGGCATTCCGCTGTCCTGGGCAGCGATATTTAAGTATGAACGCCGAAACTCCACGGTTTTTGAACCACTGCGCCGTTTCGACGCCCTCATGGCTCCATGCAAGATGCGAATACCCACCGCCGGGACACACCAGAACCGCAGGCGTAGGATCCTCAGAGCGGGCCTTGACAAATGTAATTGTGGGACACGAGACGTTCGTGAACCGCACGATGTCATCTCTGGTGGGCTTAACCGTCTCCGGCGGCATGTTCGTTATGGCGAGGGGCATATTGCCATCCGGCCAGATCGGATACGTATTCTTGTTGGGCTTTGCAAATGCTGCAGCGCAGCACATTATCGCAAAAACGGTTATTGTCTTCACAATCAACTCCTTACAGCTTAATAGACTGATTCATTTTCAAACAACGGCATTATACCTAACCATTATACCGAGAACTTCGCTGACCACAGAAACGAATGCATCGACATCTGCATCAGTATGCGCTGCCGAAACGAAGTTGCATTCGAACTGCGACGGAGCAATGTAGATTCCCCGATCGTAAAGACCATGGAACACCTTTGCGTAGAGTGCGGTGTCGCAACGCATGGCTCCAGCCAGATCCGCAACCGGCTCAGCCGAGCAGAACAGCGTGAATACGCCGCCGAAATTCGCAACCCGCAAAGGTACGCCGCACTCCTGCGCTAT
>JAGBFY010000112.1 GCA_017936245.1 Kiritimatiellia bacterium | reverse complement strand
TTCAGCCTGCGGGTGAAGAAGTCGTTGAACGACCTGTAGCTTGAAATCGGGAGTTCCGCTTCTTCTGCGCGGCATCCGGGGATTGCCGCCAGCGCCGCGATCGACTTGCGCGATCGTGGGGAGTCGTAATGCCATCCCATTATGGCGGATATGGCTTTCGATCCGAAAAGGACTGGCCACAGTGTGCGACCGAGAAGGGTCTCGTAAGCGAAGCGCAATGCGCCGTCACCCATGACTGTTTCGGTGACTTTCTCTCCTGTGCGTCGGTCGATGTACTCTACTGGTTTCATGCCGCAATTATATCATATCCGGTATCGGCAGGATAAAACTGTGGCAGCGAAACTACAGCATTGTCATTTAATGTCTGTCGTGTCCAGGATTAACCGCAAGTTCTGAAAGTTACTGCAAGTCGAATCTCAACTTTTCGATATGGAGTGCTTGCGAATCCGTGGGCACTGCCGACCCAACCATACTCCCGGCACGAAAAGTGGTGTTGGCGCTTACGTCCGACCCGCTCGACAATCACGAGATTGCCTTCGGGGTCGTCCGCCTCGCGCTCCACCTCTTTTCGCAGCGGTGCGTTTGGCGTTGGGGATCGGTACTGCCCACCGTTGCACGGGCGCGTCGGCGGCACTACGGCGCATCCCCACTCCGCCAGTGATTCCTCTTTCGGCGTAGTATTGCGCATCCGTGCGCATATGCGGCCGCATGGCTTGGGTCGGAATACCTCCCGCAAGCCCTGCGCCACGCCTCTGCACCCGTCTGCGCAATCCCGCCTCTCGCCGGAATCCCCGGCCCCGTGGCTGATGCGCCTCGTCCGCCCGCGCTGTTAGTCGGGTATCCCGTTTTATTGGTTGCGGCGCAAGCCTTAAAGCTTGCGCCTACAGAATGGAGCAATGAAGGTCTTTAAGGCTTTGCTTTGCACAGAAATGGTGAAGACTTCATGCGCAATGATTGCCTGAAAGACATGTATTGCGCAATGCCGCGCAAAGCGCGGCCATAAGGCGCGGATGCGCCGCAACAGGGAAGCGGGATACGCGACCAATAGCGTGACGGAGAGAGGCGAAGCGTGACAGGAGACCGAGCGGCGTAGATTCGGCGAGGTGCGGCAGGCTCCGCGAAGGCGTGCCGGATGGTGACGGGCGGTATTCCGCCCTATGCCAGACGGCGTGCATTCGCGAGAGGATGGCGCATCCTACGGCGAAGGGACTCCGGGAGCGTCGGCGCTGCGCGCGAGCCGAACGCAGGAAACGCCCAGTGCAACCGCGGGAAATGCCGGGAAACAAGGCGGACGGCGTGAAGATGGCGGTGCAGCCGTGACGGACTCGCACCCGAAGGCAATCTTGTGATTGTCGAGCGGTGCATACATGAGCGCCAACACCTCTTTTCGTGCCGGGAGTAACGTTGGGTCGGTACAGCCCACAGTACTGAACAGCACTGCATGCGGTACGAAACTCACACGGATGCTTGCGCACCCTTCGGGTTCGGCTTCGCCGAATCTACCCTACGCTTCACTCCGGCGCATTTCCCGGCATTTTCCGCAGATTCGTTGACAGCACCGCATATGGGTTGTCGACAGGCAAAACGACTTCAAGTACAATAAACGCATTTCATATCCATATCCGATGTCATCGAAACCACGGTCGCATTTACTTTGACAAGTGACCACCCCTGCGCAATCCTGAAATTCAGCGAAGCAGATTTAAGCGCCAGCTTCAATCAACGCAACGGACGTGCGCAATTTCATCTGCCGACACAAGTTTCATCACAAGACGGTCAACGCCAAGTGCCACCCCTGCCGCCGATTTCATATCACCAAGCACGGCAAGAAACTCCTCGTCTATCGGATAATCAGATTCCCCCAGTTGCCTACGCTCTTCCTTGGACTCCAGAAAACGCCGCCGCTGCTCGACAGGATCGCAAAGTTCCGTAAAGCAGTTGGCGAGCTCAATTCCGTCAGAATAAAATTCCCACCTTTCGGCCACATCTCCTCTGATCTTTGCAAGGCTCGCCGCCTGAGGAGGATAATCCATAAGAAACACCAAGCCAAGAGACTTCAAGGCAGGTTCGATCTTTGTCGCCATATCAAAATCGAACCGATCCTGGTTCCAGTCCGCCCAGGGATCCCATCCTGCCCAGCTCAAGTACGCATCCCTGACCGTTATCTCCTTAAAAACAAGATTTTCCCCATCAAACATCCCATTTTCCACGAAGGGTCTGTCCCCACAGCCATCCACGAAGGGTCTGTCCCCACATATTTCGGACAAAAAAGAATACAGACGCTTGGTGTCTTCAAGGATGTCTAGATATGTGGCGCCCTTTCTGTACCACTCTATCATCGTGAATTCCGGATTATGGCGACTTCCCTTCTCGCCATCGCGGAAACAGGGTCCTATCTGATAGATGCGGTCCATTCCGGCGGCAAGAAGCTTTTTCATCTGAAGCTCTGGAGAGGCTCTCAGATATGAGGTTTCGCCACCATGTATCCTGGAGGGCGGCACCTCTGGACAGTCGATGTTCACTTCCGGTGCAGGCGCTGCAATCCGCACAGGCGTCTCAACCTCGATGAACCCGCGTGAATCAAAGAACGTCCGGATTCCCGCAAGTATCTTTGCGCGCCGTTTAAGAAGATCAACATTCAGCAGCTTCATAAGCCAATCTGTCAAACCATTCTGGACGATGTGACAAAAAGACAGCCTTTCAAATCCATCTTATTCGTATCTGGCAAGATGCTTGCCAATCATCTTTGAAAGACGCGTCTCCAGCCATGGCGTAACCTTCCAGTAGTCGCGGAGATTGAGATACTCCGCAACAACGCCGGACTGACCGGACTTTACGGCATACTCACATTTCAGAAGTATGTTGCGCGCCGTGGCATCGGGAGAAACGAACTCCACCACCTGCGTGCGGAAACCAAGAATACGCATGATCATCGCACGGAACGCATCAGTAAGGATGTCGCACAGACGCTCTCTGAGGATATTCTGCCTCAAAAGCCCCGCAAAATCACTTCTCGCCCCAACAGCACCGGCTCCGTTGATCGTCTGTTGAAGTTCATGCTGGCAGCACGGAGCGCTAAGTATGTAGCGAGCCTTCCATTCGACGCCGCGGGCCATCGCCTCGTCCGTAGCGGTGTCGCAAGCATTAAGCGACACGACCATATCCACGTGATCCAGCCCTTCCGGGGGGGCGGATGTCAGTTCAGGCGACGAAAGATCACATTCGACAAACGATACATTCCCGGATACGTCAAGGAGATCTGCCATCTTCCTCGCAGCGGATATCACATCGTTCCGCCTGTCGATCCCAACGACTCTGACATCCTTGAAACCCTTCACCTGCGTGAGATAGAACCAAAGCGATATTATGAGATATGCCTTGCCGCATCCGCAATCCACAACCGTAAACGTCTTCTGCGGCTCTTCTGAAACTGTATCGCCCACTATCCGGAGAAATTCGTTCACCTGATCGTACGTGCCGCGCATTGAGGCGCGAATCCTCCCCTCTCCGTCCGCAATGCCGATCGTACGCAAAAGCGCCGTGGAGTCGAAGGATGTAAGCGGCTGCTTTTTGACACGATCATGAGGCTGGATTGTGACGGTGCGGTTCATCTCCGCCGAACGCGACACAAGCGCCTTGCCCTTCTTCGTGACACGCACATGAAGATCGCCGGACGCAGTCATGAGGTGCAGTTCACGCGCACCCCTTTGCGATATTATCTCCTCAAGACCGTCCGCGGCTGCAGGCGCATCAAAATTTTTGACCCGTACCTGACCTTCATCGGTCATCTCCGCCTGAAACTTGCGCACACCGCCAATGAGCACAGGGCGCATTACAATCTTGAAAAGCTTTCCGTTCCTGCGAACAGTCTGCACAATCTTCATGAAACCCTCACCCATAACACGAGTACGAATCTCATCCTGAAGTTTTTCGTCTAGTTCGAATCTTTCCACAGCTGAATCTCCTATGGACAAAACATCAATTTCCCATCAATCATTTATTGGGCATTGCCCTGAGCGCATCAGCCACCGCCTGCGAGAACGCCTCCGAAAACGCTGCGGAATAGTCGCCTGATGCGGCATCGGCAGATCCCGATCCATCGAGAAACATCTTTATCTCACGGTTCTCGACGACAGCTATGGATATGGAGACCTTCGCCGTTCGCCTGTTCTCAACTGTGCAATCCAGCGACAGATCTGTGACCACCGCCTCAAGGGTGGAACTTGAGCGAGCTGTGCTTACGGACGAAAGAACGCGGCCGAAACGACCGTCATCCTCCAGAAGCGCTGCCAGCGGAGCACGCAGCAGAGCCGACGGAGAAGACGCAAACACATTATATGCGTCAAAGGCAAGCGAACCGTCAGCTCGCTTGACCGCCAACGCCGATTTGTCATACGGAGCGGCAACCGTAACGGCACCGAGCCTTGCAACCTTATCGATCATCAGCTCGGAGTTCGACTTTCGCGATGCCGACACAATCCAGCTCTTGGGCGGAGGTGGTGCAGACGTAAGACAACCTGAAAATGCCAACACCGAAATGATTCCGGCAAGAATGCATCCAAGTCTATGAGCCATGGCCCTCCTCCGTTCAATGCTTGCGGCTAATTGCCTGTCCCAAGCCGCTGGGCACAACGTTCGGGAAGCCCTGCGGCGCGGTCACGCGCCTGAGCGCTCGCCACATCGTACTCAAGGCGGCGGAAACGCAATGTGCGCGAGGCCGAATCAAAGATCACGTAACTTGTGCGCGGATCCCCATCCCTAGGCTGACCGACCGACCCCACGTTTATGAAGTACTTCTTCCCGACGACAAGCTTGAACTCACCGTTCTCAAAAGTGCGCGGATCATAGTGAACAGCCCCGAATGGAGTCTGTTCATACACGACAGGCACATGCGTATGCCCATGGAAGCAAATCGGAGTCTTCTGATACACGAAATGGCTCGCCGCCTGAAAATCATCGAAGATGTAGCCCCAATGGTCTGGCATGTCCATAGTCGCATGGACAAGCGTCATCCCCATAACGGGCTTCGTCATCGGCAGGGAACGCAGCCAATCCATGTCGTCATCCGTGATGTGCTCGCGCGTCCAGAGAACGGCCTGCGCCGCCGCCGGATGAAAATCCGCAAGGTTCTGCTCAAACGCCACATAGTAGTCGTGGTTTCCACATACGACCGGGGCCTTGAGCTCGTCTCTCACGATCCTGATGCATTCCGACGGACAGGCATTGTAGCCCACAACATCACCAGTGCACACCCAGTCAGTAACACCCTGTTCAGCGGCATCAGCCAACACGACGTCCATGGCGTCGATGTTGGCGTGAATATCGCCGAGAATACCGTATACCTTAGCCATTAGAGTTATTAGAGTTTGAGTATAGCCGCCGCGACCTGAAGATGTTCCGGAGTGGTTATCTTGATGTTGGGCTTGTCGGTCTCACATATCTTGACGGTTTCACCGGCAATCTCTGCCGCCTGCGAATCATCGAAGACCTCCTGCTTGGTGGCCTCAACAGCCGCATACGCCTTGCGGAGCATCGAGCATGGGAACGCCTGCGGCGTCTGCACCGCCCAGTATTTGGCGCGATCGACAGTCGATGACACGGTGGATCCCTTCTCGACGATCTTCACGGTGTCGCGAATGCGGCAACCGGAAACCGACGCCGCACCACGACGGGCAGATTTGATGACATCGGAAATAACCTCCTGCGAAACGCACGGGCGCGCACCGTCATGCACAACTACAATGCGCGTATCGACATCCACCTCCTTGAGACCCGCCTGAACGGAATCCTGACGGCGCGTACCTCCAGCAACGATCTTGAACATCTTGGAGATTCCGAACATCCTGGCAACAGCCTTGGCTGCGGTGAGCTGATCCTTGCGGACCACAAGTATTATCCTATCGACATCCACATTCTTCTCATATGCAAGAAGACTCCATGCAACGACCGGCTTCGAGCCAAGGTTCAAAAACGCCTTGTCCGTGCCGCCGCCCATGCGTTCCGATTTGCCTGCCGCAACTATGATGGCTGTTACCATAATATCTTCCTCCTTATTTATACTTCTGCCTGTTATTATAT
>JAGBFY010000111.1 GCA_017936245.1 Kiritimatiellia bacterium | reverse complement strand
GGCTTGAGCGCTACGCGCACTTTGTAGGCAATGCTTCCACCGGAGCCTCTCTTAAACAGTAGTGGATGATAAAGGAACGATCAGCCGGAGGCATTGCGCAACGCACTCCGGCTGATTGTTTTTTTAGATTGAATTCGGCTTGATTTTAGAAAGGACATTTGGTATCATATGCGCCTGTTTTTCCATCTGGATCAGGCCTTTAACCGACTGCCTGACCGGTAAGGAATCAAAAAAAGGATAAAAACAATGCCAAAGATGAAGACGAAGAAGTGCGCAACGAAGCGCATGAAAATGTCGGCCACGGGGAAGGTCCTGCGTTCGCAGGGCGGCAAGGCGCACCTCAACGGCTACAAGAGCCGTAAGCGCAAGCGCAATCTCCGCGGTACGGCGGTAACTGATAAAGGTGTCCAGAAGACCATGCTCCGCATGCTTCAGGTTGGTTAATAGAAGTAGAAGGAGAAAAAGAAAATGTCACGTGCAACCAACGCACCCGCTTCCCGCGAACGCCGTCGCCGCCGCCTAGAACTCGCCAAGGGTTTCCGCGGTCCGCGCAGCAAGAATTTCCGTCAGGCGACTGAGGCCGTCGATCGCGCCCGCCGCCTTGCGACGATCCACCGCAAGCTGAAGAAGCGCGACTTCCGTCAGCTCTGGATCGCCCGCATCAGCGCCGCCACCCGTGCAGAGGGCGTCAGCTACTCCAAGTTCATGGCTGGCCTCATCAACGCAGGTGTGGTGCTGAACCGCAAGATGCTTTCCGAAATCGCGATCAACGACGCGGCCGGCTTCAAGGCTCTCGTCGAGCTCGCAACCAAGGCCTAAGCCTATTGCGACAGTTGAGGAAGGGGCTGCAACATTGTTGCGGCCCTTTTCGTCTACAGATAAAGCCGTTCGACGATGACACCAGCGGATTTTACAAATGACATCCTCATTGGCTGGGGAGGCGGGGATGTGTTCAACCAGGCGCTTCACCTTGCGCAGCAGGGAGGCGTACTTCATGCCGAATGGGATGATGTCGACCATGTGATATCCGGAAAGGTTTCGGGTTCCACCGGATATCCGATGGAGGTATCGCTTGAGGTGCTGGATGACGGTACGATCATATCGCACTGTCCCTGCCGTATGAATCAGATGTACGGACAGGTGTGTCCGCATGTCGTTGCGCTCGGCATACATCAGATGGTGTCGTACATGCCGGATGACGCCGAGGAGGAAGAGGAGTTTGACGATACCCCGGAAGGCACCTCCCATGCTTTGGCGCGCAGTATTCCGCCGGATGCGCGGCTTGTTCCGGCAAGACCGCAGTTCAGGATGAACGTGAAGGGGTCTCGTGCATCGCTTGGTGTGGAGGTTATCGCCAGATACGGCGACATTGAGGTTCCGTGCGGCGGCAACGCCGATGTGGATTCGGTTTTCATCGCGGATCCTGACGACCCCTATCTGTTCCATGTCCGCAATCCCGATGCGGAGGAGCGCGCAATAAGGCTTCTCAAGGGATATGGTTTCGATGAGGGCACTACACGTCTCTTCACGGTTGATCCGAGGGCGGTGCTGAACTTTCTTGGATCGGGAATTCCGTATCTTCGCCGTCAGGGGTGGCGGATAACGCTTGAAGGACGCATCTCCGAAATAATGGATGCGATGCCGATGGTCATTCCGGTGGTCACGGTCAAGGATGCGCCACGCGGTTCGTTCGATGTAGGCTGCACTTTTGAGGTTGAAGGCAAACCTATGGATGCGCGTCGCGTGCAGGATGCCATAAACCGCGGTGACAGCTTCATCATGAACGGTGGCGAAACTCTGCTTCTGGATACGGAGGCGATTGATTCGATGCGCGCCGTATTCGACGACTGCGCCAAGGTGCAGGGTGAGGCTGAACGCGGGTTCTTCCGCGTTGGAGGGATATACGCACCGTATGTGAAGAGTACGATCGAATCTCTCGACGCGGTTGTTCTCGAGGATGATTTCGCTCCGTCGTGGCGTGAGACGGCGACTGCGCGGAACCGTGACGAGAACGCGAAGTACGAGCCGGTGGATATAGGTCCGTTGGAGAATACGCTGCGTCCGTATCAGAAGCAGGGTGTGTACTGGATGCGTTTCCTTGAGAAAAGCGGCCTGTGCGGTCTTCTTGCGGACGAGATGGGTCTGGGCAAGACGCTTCAGACTCTCACGTGGCTTTCGCTTTCCCGCACCGATCCTGCGGCTGCAGGGAAGCCGGCCCTAATCGTATGCCCCACCTCGCTTGTGCGCAACTGGGAGGCGGAGGCGGCGAAGTTCACGCCGTGGATGAAACGTCTTGTCGTATCGGGACCGGAAAGGCGCAATGCGTTCGGCGCAATCGGGAAGGCAGATCTTGTCATCACATCATACGCATTGCTTCAGCGAGACCTTGAGGATGCGTATCTCGACCATGAGTTTTCGGTGATTGTGCTGGATGAAGCGCAGCACATCAAGAACCGGACCACGCGTAATGCGCAGTCTGTGAAGTCACTTCGCAGCGTGCAGAAGCTGGTCCTGACCGGTACGCCGGTTGAGAATTCGGTTTCGGATGTATGGAGCATATTCGACTTCCTCCTTCCGGAGTACCTTGGGGACTACTCCGCGTTCAAGGAAAATACGGAACAGCCTGTCCAGTCAGGAGGAAAGATCGGTGCGGCGGCGCTCGAGAAACTGCGGCAGAAGATACGTCCGTTCATCCTCCGCAGACTGAAGAAAGATGTCGCCAAGGATCTTCCGGACAAGATCATACGCGTGTCGTACTGTCCGATGAGCGTAGAACAGCAGCGCCTTACAAACGAATTGCGCATGAAGGCGAAGGCGGCGCACACTAAGTTCGAGATGCTGGCGGTGCTGATGCGCATGCGGCAGATTGCAAACCATCCGTCACTGGTCGATAAGGGGGCGGCGGATTCGTCGGGTAAGCTGGAGGCGTTCTTCGATGTTCTTGATGAGGCGATGGCGGGTGGACATCGCTCGCTTGTGTTCTCGCAGTTCGTGTCCATGCTGTCGATTCTGCGCAGGGAGCTGGAGAAGAGAGGAATACGTTACTGCTATCTGGACGGTTCCACCAAGGACAGGCTCGGAGAGTGCAGGAAGTTCAACCAGAGCGACATTCCGGTTTTTCTGATATCACTGCACGCCGGCGGAACGGGGCTGAACCTCACGGGTGC
>JAGBFY010000016.1 GCA_017936245.1 Kiritimatiellia bacterium | reverse complement strand
GGTGATTGTGGAGCCATGTGCAAGAGTCCGGTGCATAAAGAGGCGGAGATCAAGTGTGGGAATGATGGGGCAGGTTGGAAGGAAGAGAAAATCATGAGAGCGAACGGGCAATATGAAGGGGGGGCCAGGGACGATAAGGATGTAAGTGGGAATAATGTGAGTGCTGGCGGTAATGGAAAGAATCTCCGCCTTAATGAAGAGGTAAGGAGTGTGGTGAATGAGATCCTTGCCGTCTGCGAAGGAACGTTCCTTGATCTTGCCGCTGTGCTGGCTCTTAGAATTTGTGAAGATGCCATTCCGCACAAAACGTATAAGCGGACATATATAGACGCGTGCGCTTAGGATATCCGAAGATATCATTCCCTGTTTGTTACACAAAGAGCATTGTCGAAGATATGAGGCGAAGCAGTTTGACACGGGAAAGCTGTGAGTGAAGTGCGTTCAGGCTTTTTGCTGTGAAGTGAAAATGTTGGATTTTTGCTTTTACCTGATTATGCTATGTGATATACTTTAACGCACTTTGAAAGAGAACAAGAAGAGAAACTGGACTGAAGTGCTGACAACCATACCGTCGTTCGTGTGGTTGCTGCTTTTCTTTGTCATACCCACGCTTATTGTGTTCGGTATTGCGTTCCATGCTCCCAGCGCGGATGGCGGCATTGCGCCAGGCTTCACTATGGAGACGTGGCGTTCCATCTCGAACCCCAATTATCCCGCCATCGTGTGGCGCACAATCTGGATATCAGCCGTCACAACGCTCATCTGTGTGCTGCTCTCCCTGCCTTGCGCGTATGCCATTGCTCGAATGACAGTGAAATGGCGGGCGGTGATCGCCGGGCTTATAATGCTTCCGTTTTGGACGAGCTTCATCGTGCGGGTGTTTGCGTGGCGTACGCTTCTGAGTCCGGAAGGATTTCTTCAGCGTTTTCTGGTCGCCATCGGCATAGCTTCCGAGGATACGATCCTGAACTACAACTCCGGTGCGATTCTTGTGGTGTCGGTGTATTCGTTCCTTCCGTTTGCGATAATGCCGATCTATACGGCTGCGGAGAAGTTCGACTTCTCGCTTCTGGAGGCGGCGCGTGACCTCGGGGCCAGGAGTTTCTTTGCGTTCCGCAAGATATTTCTGCCGGGAGTGAAAAGGGGAGTCATCTCCGCGATTCTCATGGTGTTCATTCCTGCCATCGGATCGTATGTGATTCCCGATCTTGTTGGCGGACAGGATTCTGAGCTTATCGGAAACAAGATCTATCAGCGCACGTTCCCCGACCGCAACCTTCCGCATGCTTCCGCTCTGGCTACAATCACCGGGTTCTCGGTGCTCGTGCCGCTGGCCTGCGTGGCATGGTGGATGAAGCGTCAGGATGAGCGTGAGGAGAAACGTCTCGCCGCCGCAACCGAGCGCAAGCTCAGAGGAGGTGCGGCATGAGGCATAGCAAGTTCTGCACCATCGTCCTCACGCTCGTGCTGATATTTCTCTATCTGCCTGTGGCGGTGCTGATAGCAAACTCGTTCAATATGTCAAAATACGGCGGAGAATGGGCTGGGTTCACCCTCAAATGGTATGGGGCTCTTTTCTCTTCTTCCAACCGTGAGATATGGATGGCGTTTGAGAGGTCTCTGATAATTGCCGGAACAGCCACCGTTGCATCCTGCGTTCTTGGGACAACGGCGGCGATTGCGCTTCACCGCTGGCGTGGACGCCTTCAGACCGCGCACTACGGAATGATATATACTCCGCTTGTCATGCCTGAGATACTTATGGGCATTTCGCTTCTCATGATGTTCACCGCGATTGGCATAGGCTGCGGCATGCTCACCATCTTCATCGCGCACGTCACGTTCTGCGTGTCGTACGTGACGATGACGGTTTTGGCGCGCCTTCAGGATTTCGATGACCGCATCATTGAAGCCGCGTACGACCTTGGGGCGTCGCCATGGTATGCGTTCTTCAAGGTCACTCTTCCGATCCTTCTTCCCGGCATAATTGCGGGCGGTCTTTTGGCGTTCACCCTGTCTATCGACGATTTCGTGATCACGTTCTTCGTGACAGGTCCCGGTTCGGACACCCTGCCGCTCAAGATATACTCCATGATCAAGCACTCCCGTCAGATGCCGGTGATCAATTCCCTTTCAACCCTGATGCTGGTGTTCACGTGCGTGCTTGTGGCGGCATCAAGGTTTGTGTCCAACCGTAAGCAGCGGCGCGTATCTGCAACACGAAAGTAAAGGATCTGCCATGACCCCCGAAGTTGAAAAGAAGTTTCAGTCCGCACAGTGGAAGTTCATCATCGGAAGTATGGTTACCTATGCCTTCTTCTACCTTACGCGCAAGAACCTTTCGATGGCCCAGCCGCTGATGCTTGAGGAGGGTGTCATCTCCACCTACGCTCTCGGAACAATGCTTACGATCCATGGTGTCGTGTACGGCTTGAGCCGTTTCGTGAACGGATTCTGGGCGGACAGGCTGAACGGGCGCATATTCATGTTTGTGGGACTCGCGCTTTCTGCTTTGATGAACTTCGTGTTCGGCTGCACGTCGCTGTCTGTCCTCTTTGCCGTATTTTGGATCATAAACGGATGGACGCAGGGAATGGGTTTTCCGCCTTGTGCGAAGATGCTCACTCACTGGATCCACCCGCGTGAGCTGGCCACCAAGATGTCGATATGGAACACTTCGCACAGCTTCGGCGCGGTAATGGCGCTCGGTCTGTGTTCGGCTCTTCTCGCTCTTGGGTTCGGTTGGCGCTGGTGCTTCTGGGTGCCTGCGGTTATGGCGGCCGCGATCGCGGTTTTCTGTCTTTTCTTCGTGAAGGAGTCCCCCAAGGAAGCGGGGCTTCCGGAGCTCGAGATCGAGAACGCCCGCAGTGACGATCAGGGGTCTGCGCTGACCACGAAAGACCGCATGCGACTCGTCTTCGGCAACCGTGTGATATGGATGCTTGCGCTTGCGAATTTCTTCGTGTACATCGTGCGCTTCGGTTTTCTTGACTGGGGGCCCACGTTCCTTAAGCAGTACAAAGGTATCCCCGTGTCGAAGGGCGGTCTCATGATCATAGCCTTCGAGGTTGCCGCGATTATCGGTACGGTTTTCGCCGGATGGGTGACCGACAAGGTGTTCAAGGGACGCGGTGCGCGCACCTGTGCCTTCTGCATGCTGTTGACCGCTCTCTTCTCGTTCGGCTTCTGGTATCTTCCGTCCGGCGCTCCGATATGGCAGGCGACAGTTCTTCTGATGGGTGCGGGATTCTTCATCTACGGTCCGCAGGCCCTTATCGGCATCGTCGCGGCAAACCAGGCACGAAGGAGGCTGCCGCCATGGCGAACGGCTTCACCGGCATCATGGGGTATGCATCCACGGTCATGTCGGGCATTGGCGTCGCTTTCATCAAGGAACATTACGGCTGGGGGGCGACACTCTGCTCCTTCGCCGGGTTCGCAATCGTCGGCATGGTGCTGTTCCTCTTCGCTTGGACGGCCAGTGCCAATGGGTATAAGCGCAATGCGCAAACCTAAAAATAAAAGAAACCTGAAAGGAACAAGAACATGGGCAGTTTGAATGGCAAGGTTGCGATCGTCACTGGGGCGGCGCGGGGAATCGGTCAGAAGATCGCGGTTAAGCTCGCATCCGAGGGCGCGAAGGTTGCGGTTATCGACCTCAACGCCGAATGGTGCGCTGAGACAGTTGCGGCTGTTGCGGCGGCAGGTTCCGAGGCGCTTGCGCTTGGATGCAACGTCGCTGTCTCTCAGGAGGTCGACGGTTGCGTCAAGGAAGTTCTCGCCAAGTTCGGCAGGGTTGACATCATGGTCAACAACGCGGGCATCACCAAGGACGGTCTTCTTATGCGCATGAGCGACGACGACTGGGATGCCGTCATCAACGTGAATCTCAAGGGCACGTTCCTCTTCACACGCGCCGTTGCGCGTCCGATGATGAAGAACAAGGCTGAGGACGGCTCGCAGCTCGGCGGAACGATCATCAACCTCGCATCCGTCGTCGGAATCATGGGCAATGCCGGTCAGGCTAACTATACGGCCTCGAAGGGTGGCGTGATCTCCCTCACAAAGACCACCGCCAAGGAGCTCGGCTCCCGCAACATCCGCTGCAACGCGGTCGCCCCCGGTTTCATCCAGTCGAAGATGACGGATGTCCTGCCTGATGACGTGAAGAAGGCGTACATGGATACGATCCCGCTCAAGCGCTTCGGCACCGCCGAGGATATCGCCAACTGCGTGGCGTTCCTTGCATCCCCAGCGGCTGAATACATCACCGGCCAGATCATCTCTGTCAACGGCGGCATGATCGGCTAAATGAAGCAGCTGTTTTTCCGCAATCCGCATGGGTTTGCAGAGGTTGCGGAGAAACGGCTTTTTCGGTATAATTTACGGAAATTTTTCATACAACAAAGAATAAGGAGTAAGAAATGGGCGAGGTTATTGGCGCCGGAGAACTGCATAAGGGCGTTAAACTTTTGATCGACGGGGAACCGTGGGAAATCACGGAATTCGATTTCTCCAAGCCGGGCAAGGGTCAGGCGATCTACAACTGCAAGCTGCGCAACATGATCAGCGGCGGTGGAATGAGCCGCAGCTACCGTTCCGGCGACAAGTTCGAGAAGCCTGAGCTCGTGCAGCGCGATGTCACGTATTCCTACGATGATGGTACCGCATACGTGTTCACGGACGAGAACTTCGAGGAAATCCGCGTCTCTGCCGACGTGATGGGCGACAAGAAGTACTTCCTCATGGATGAGATGGAAGTCTCCGCTCTCTTCTTCAACGACAAGGTCATCGGCATCGGCCTTCCACAGCTCGTTACGCGCAAGGTCATCAACGTCGAGCCTGGCGTGAAGGGCAACACTGCTTCCGGCAAGGTCACCAAGCCAGCCACGGTTGAAGGCGGATACACGCTCCCCGTGCCGCTCTTCATCAACGAGGGCGATGTGATCCGTATCAATACGGAGACCGGAGAGTACAACGACCGTACCGCCACGAAGTAAAATCTGGGCGGTTATCAAAGCAGATTGCGTTTGGCGGCAGACGGTTGTGTTTCAACTGTTTGCCGTCATGCAGATAGATGGGTGAGATATGAAGGTTTTTGTGACAGGCGGCGCCGGATTCATCGGCAGCCATACGTGTGTGGAACTCCTCAATGCCGGACATGAAGTTGTCGTAGTCGACAACCTCTGCAATTCGTCCAAGGAGTCCCTCAAGAGGGTGAAGAAGATCACGGGCAGAACCGTTAAGTTCTACAAGGCGGATATCCGCGACGAGAAGAAGCTCGACAAGATCGTTTCCGCAGAGGCTCCTTTTGATGCCACGATCCACTTTGCGGCGTTGAAGGCTGTCGGCGAATCCACCCAGATTCCCCTGAAGTACTACGAGAACAATCTCGGCGGAACGTTCACGCTGCTGAAGGTGCTTGCGGCGCACGGATGCAAGAATATCGTGTTCTCCTCCAGCGCGACAGTGTATGGCCAGCCTCCCTCCGTACCGATCCGCGAGGATTTCCCCACGCCAGGCTGCACCAATGCCTATGGCTGGACGAAGCTGATGATGGAGCAGGTGTTCAAGGATGTGCAGAAGGCTGATCCTTCCTGGAACGTAATCCTTCTTCGCTACTTCAATCCGATTGGAGCACATGAGAGCGGGCTTATCGGCGAGGATCCGGCAGGCATTCCGAACAACCTTCTTCCCTATGTTGCGCAGGTGGCGATCGGCCGTCTCAAAAAGCTTGCAGTGTTCGGTGACGACTATCCTACGCCGGACGGCACGGGCATTCGCGACTACATCCACGTGGTCGATCTCGCCAATGCACATCTCAAGGCGGTGGAACGTCTCGGAAAGGCAAAGAAGTACGGTCTCAAGGTCATAAACCTCGGTACCGGAAACGGCTATTCCGTGCTTCAGATCGTCAAGGCGTTCGAAAAGGCTTCCGGAAAGAAGGTTCCTTATGCGATCAAGGCTCGTCGTCCCGGCGATGTCGGAGAGGTCTGGGCTGATCCGTCGTTCGCGGCGAAGGAGCTTGGCTGGAAGGCTGAGCGCGGCATCGAGAAGATGTGCGAAGACCTTTGGCGCTGGCAGTCCATGAATCCATATGGGTTCAAGGGATTCTGAGAGTTTGACGTTCATGGATATCTTTGATCAGATACTTGAGAATCTTGAACTTGAAAGAGAGTTGGGAACACGCACGGTTGAGATAGACCGTGCGCTTCTTGTGCCGCCGACGGTTGAAAAGGCACCGAAAGCGAAACCGGCTCCGAAAGCTGCTGTACCGAATTCTCCTGCGCCCGTGCCGCAGACTGAAACGAGGAAAGTGCAGGTTCCTCAAACAACGCAGGCACCTCAATCCAGTCCGCAAGCGGCTGACAGCGCTCCTGCCGCTCCCAAACCGTCGGGTCCTCTGTGTGACATTGCGTTCTTCACGGGGCGTCCGCTTTCCCCGGCAGGCACGGAGGCGATGGAGAAGATATTTGCCGCCATCCGGAAAATCAAGTCCGACGTGGTGATTTGTCTGAACGAGGAACGCAAGGCGAAGGTCTATGTCCTTTTGGGTTCAGATGCGTTGAAGCAGCGTTATCCGACCGCAAAGGCAGTCCGCGGAGGTTGGGTGGATGGCGCTCCGGCGATGATGACATTCTCGCCTGATTTCATATTTTCACATTTTCAGGAAGGCTCTCCCCGCATGAGAGATGCCAAAATGGATATGTGGAACGACATAAAATCCGCAGTCGCACGAATTTGACGGTGTGATCCTGTCAAATGCCGTGTTCTGCCAGAGCGGTAATCTTGGATCGGTCTCAACTTTCCGGTTGTGGAGACCTTGCAGAGGTTCCGTCAGTTTGATATAATATGTCCCGTTTTTTTCTTAGTTGTTTAGAGAAAGTACAGTAGATGGCTATAGTTATCGGTCTTCCGAAAGGAAGTTTGCAGGAATCGACCTTCGCGCTGTTCAAGCGCGCGGGTTTCAATGTCTCGTGTTCATCGCGGAGCTACATTCCCTCCATCGACGATCCGGGTATCAAGTGCCGCCTTCTTCGTCCGCAGGAGATGAGCCGCTATGTGGAGCTAGGTCTTCTTGATGCCGGCATTTGCGGATACGACTGGGTGTACGAGAACGGGTCGGATGTCCAGGAGGTCTGCGAGCTCAACTACTCCAAGGCCACGTCCAATCCGGTTCGTTGGGTTCTTGCGGTTCCGAACGACTCCAAGATCAAGACGGTCAAGGATCTCAAGGGCAAGCGCATCTCAACCGAGGCTGTCGGTCTCGTGAAGCGTTATCTCAAGAAGAACGGCGTGAAGGCTGACGTTG
>JAGBFY010000110.1 GCA_017936245.1 Kiritimatiellia bacterium | reverse complement strand
GGCCGTCGCGCCTCGATCCGGTGCAGAGGGACCGCAGCTTCTTGCCGATATCGCTTACCGATTCCTCAGCAAATACTGGAAAGAGGGGGCACAGATTGCGATCATTGCGAATGGCGCGTTCCAGCAGCCATTTTGGGATATTCGCTCCTTCCACGGAATACAGAATCGTCTAGGAGTCGCGAACTTTGACGGCCGTCTATCGCAGCTCGGTTTTGCCGGATCGGACTTCATGGTCATGCCGTCGCTCTTCGAACCGTGCGGGCTGCCTCAGATGCAGGCTCCCATCTATGGTTCTCTTGCGATTGCGCACAATACCGGAGGTCTGCACGATACTGTCGAGATGCTTGATGTCGCGAATCATCACGGCAACGGCTTTGTGTTCGACTACTACAACTCTGAAGGACTCTTCTGGGCGATGGATCAGGCGATGGAGTTCTGGAGGCATCCAAGTGACGTGCGCGAGAAGGAGATTTCCCGTATCATGTCGGAGTCGCTCAAACGCTTCAACCATGAGTCCTGCGCACAGCAGTACATTGAACTCTACGAAAAGATGCTCAACCGTCCGCTCGTAAAACGCTTTGGCTGATTCAGGGATTTTTCAGATGGCTTTGCTTGAAGTCGATAATGTGTCAAAAGAGTACAGGATACCGGGACAGCCCCCGATCAAGGTTCTTGACGGAGTGTCCTTTACTGTGGATGCGGGTGAGCGTGTCGCCATAACAGGGCGCAGCGGAGCGGGCAAGACGACTCTTCTGAACATTCTTGGCGGGCTGGACCGCCCTACGTCCGGAAAGGTCCGATGCACTAAGAATGTCGGATTCGTGTTCCAGAGCTTCCGCCTAATGCCGGAACTGACGGTGCTTGAGAACGTGCTTCTCCCTTCCATGGCCGGAGTTGAGGGTTCGTACGTGACGAAGGCTCCGGAACGTGCGAAGATGCTTCTTGAGAAAGTCGGGCTTGCAGACCGCGCGGAACATCTTCCGGCGGAGCTTTCCGGCGGCGAGCAGCAGCGCGTCGCGCTTGCCCGTGCGCTCATGTGCGAACCTGAGATCATTTTCGCCGACGAGCCTACCGGCAACCTCGATGCGATGACAGGCGCCGATATTCTCGATCTTCTCATGGGCTTCGGCGGCAAGCCGTTCGCGCTTGTGATGGTCACCCATTCGGCCGAAGCCGCATCGCGCTGCGACCGCACTCTCCATCTTGATGCAGGACGGCTCGTTTCCGCCTGAAGACAGCTTGATTCTTGTTTGTGTGAATGTATTCGCGAAGCTCTCAAAATCGGCAAACATAAGCCGATGATCACATTCTTTTCTGTCCCTTTGATTTTAAAATCGGTCGCACCAAGACAGCTGACAGCTACGATTCGCCGCCGGGCTATTTACGGAAGTTGGTCGTGATGCCATCGCCTTTGGTATGAGGGAAGGTGCATACCGTCTTTTTGCCGCCTGCCACATGATCCTGTTCGGCGCATTCCATCCCACAATTTGCCGCCATCCCTAATGTCCTGTCCAGACGCATTCCATGCGTCCAACCTGCCGCCGTACCCCTCGTCCTGACGGACGCATTCAATGCGTCCCCTCTGCCGCCCAAAAATGAGAATTCAGTTCGGATCAATTCTCTCGCTTTTGATGAACCAGTTGATTAATGAGAATATGGTTTGGACTGATTCTCAAGATTTAGGTGCGGACGAAATCTTAAATACTATCAGAACTGTGTTATTTAACAAAATCTAACGGTTTATGCGTGAAATCGTAACTCTTTTCAGTTGCTGACCCCAGTTTCCTGACCCCCAGTTGCCCCAGTTATCCAACTCTTTTTAGGATCCTTCACTATAGGAGAGATTTTGGCTCTTGTGTGAAAAGGTGTTTTTTGGTATAACTGTACGCGTTGGACCTTTTGGATGCGTAAGTTTTTCCTAAGTTTCTTCGGACCGCAAGGTCTGGCTTAAGAAAAGCGCAAAAGAGGGTTCCAATTACCTTATGAATAAAGGAATTCTTTCCAGAAGGTCGTTTGTCGCGTGCGCAGGAGCGTTCGGAGGTGTGCATGCGCTTGCGGCTCCAATAGGGCATTTGCGTGCTGCAAAGCCGAATCTGCGTGTCGGAATACTCAGTGATGTTCACGTTCGGACAGATGGCGCTACTGGACGGATTGTCGATTATTCGGATGACAGGACGTTCGTCCATGCGCTTGAATGGTTTCGTGACATGGGGGTTGATGCTGTCGCAATAGCGGGCGACATCACCGACTACGGCAAGTTGAGTGAAATGAAGGTGGTGGCGGACGATTGGTTCAGAGTATTTCCTGACGACCGCGCACCCGACGGACATAAGGTGGAACGACTTTTTGTCATGGGCAATCATGACTGGGATTATTTTCCATCTGACGCTGCCGGCAATCTCCGTCGGTACGGTTCTGCCGCTTTGAGTGATATCCCGAAAAACCTTATTTGCGGAGCCCCTGAAGAAAACTGGCAGCGTTTTTGGCATGAGCCTCTGTCGCGCGTTTTCATGAAGAACGTCAAGGGATACACATTTTTCGGGGCGCATTGGATGGGCAACAAGGGCGCGGGACGATATGCACCCGTCAAGCCGTTCATAGAGTCGCATAGGCACGAGATAGACCCTGCAAAGCCATTTTTCCATATTCAGCATCCGCATCCGAAGGATACCATTTGTCCGTGGACTCGCTTCCATGACGGTGGAGCTTCAACGGAGGTGCTTTCGCAGTTCCCCAATGCGGTTGCGATTACGGGACATTCCCACTATTCGCTGACGGATGAGCGGTGCATATGGCAAGGATCGTTTACTTCCGTAAATGCTGGTTGCCTGCGTTTTACGGAGCCGCCTCTTGATGCTCGACCACCGATTGGATATGAGAACACTCGGTCCACATACAACCAGCAGAAGAACGATCCCGGAAAGATGATGCCTCTGATGTGGGCGGACTGGACTGGACGACAGGGAATGCTGATGGATGTATATGATGACCGCATAGTGTTTCATCGCCGCGATTTTCTCTACGATCTGCAGCTGGGGGACGATTGGATCGTTCCGGTTGGCAAGGGAGCCGCACGGCCGTACAGTTTTGCGCCTCGCTCGGCGGCAAGTGTCGCACCGGAGTTTCCGGACAATGCTGTTTTGGCGGTCAGGAGGATTCGTGCAAAAGCGCGTGGGCTGGATGGACGCGGAAAGGGCGAGCGTGAACAGGATGCGTTGGAGGTTGCTGTTCCACAGGCGAATGCCGTCGCAAAGGCAAGACCGTTCGAATATGAGCTGGCCGTTGTATCTGAAGATGGTTCGCGCATTGAGCTTACTCCGCTTCTCGATGCCGGTTTCGGCCACGCATTGGGGAATGCAAAGCGCCAGATTCCGCTCAAATGCCCAGTTCCCTTCGAAAAGCTTCCCAAGACTGGGAAATTCAGGTTCGAAGCCGTTCCAGTGGGGAACTGGGGGAAGAAGGGGCGCAAGATTGTATCGGACGAAATTTCTTGTTAAGGAGAGACTGAACATGAAACCCATAGTTGGAATGCTTGTTGTAGTGGCGGCAATGTTCGCACAGCCTGTTTTGGCCGAGGACGGCGCATGGTCGGATCCCGCTTTTGTGTTTCTTAAACCTGAGACAAGTTCTTTCTGGCGTACTGCCACGAACAGTGTTGTGACATTGCCGGTGAAATATCCAGAGGGTGCTACATCAGCAGACCTTACCGTCAACGGTGTTGGCTATTCGCGTATGTATGCGGACATTCCTGAAGGCGATTTCGATCTTGAACTTCCTGTGGCGGATTCGCCTGAGAATGAGAATGTTTATGAACTTGCGCTTTCGTTCAACGATGGAACAGTGCGTACTGCAAAATTGGGTCTTATACAAGGATTGATGACTGATGGAAATGGCGCGACACGCTGCATTGCGCCAAAAGACGGTGCGAAATGGAGTAAGACCCGCAGTCGGGCGGTCATGCCGATTCCCTACGGCATGAAGTCGTTTTCAGTCGTGGTGAACGGAAAGGAAGTAGATGATGGCTTCGGACTGGATGGTGCGCAAGGCTGGTATGCGCTGTCAGGACTGAAGACCGGTGACTCGATAGACCTTTCCTTGTCTAAGGAAGGCGAAACGGTGAACGCCTCGCTCATCTGCAGAAACCCTAATTTCACAGTAGTCATCAAGTAAAGGAACCATACAATGAAAAAGTCGATATGCAACATGCTGTGCCTCTCCGCCATTGCGATGCTTGCGCATTCTTCGTTTGCGGCATCGATAGAGCAGGTCATCGTCCGACAGCAGTGGCCTTGGTCAACGGATGTTCATGTGGAATACAAAATCAAGGATGTAACGCACCCCACTGATATTCATGTGCAGGCGTTCAACGGGGATGAACCGTTGGACTCAGCGTGTCTTGTTCCGGCGATGACCGGACGCCGCCACGGAATAAGCAAGGATGGCATAGGTACGATTGTGATCGATCCCGTGAAGGCGTTCGGAACTGAAGAGGTGGCGCTTGCAAACTTCCGGGTCAAGTTGACAGTCAGCGATTCAACGAAGGATATGGATGAAACACTCTACAAGATTTTCGATCTCACAGATGGCACTTGTAAAGACGTAACTCGTGGCGAACTTCTTGACTGGAAATACGGCGCGATTGAGACCGATTTCGGAAGGATCGGAGAAGGCTACAACACCTCGCTTAAGGATGTGCTCATCTGGACTGGCGTCACTAACGACATTGCCTACAAGACTACGAAACTCGTGATGAGGAAGATTCCCGCCAAGGGCGTCGAGACTCGGATTGGAAGGTTAGAGTGCCAGAGTCAGAACGAGGCGAATTCTGCGATCCGTGAAGTGTCATTCACGAATGACTATTTCATGTCGGTGTTTGAGCTTACCGAGGGTCAGTTCCTTACGCTCATCACAAACACAGTCGGTACGACGTTGACGGTGGAGGGAAGTGACAAGATGCTGTTCAATCTCACCCCTGACCGGTATTTGCGTCCGATAAACGCGCCAGATTTTATTGCGCGTACGTATGTTGACAGTTGGCCAAACTCCAAGTCTTGCGGCAAGGGTGCATTGCCGAACAACGCTGCGTCAATCATCGGCAACCTCCGGATGCACACAGGGCTTGTCGGATTCGATCTTCCTACTGAAGCCGTGTGGGAGTATGCCTGCAGGGCTGGAACGACCAATGACTTCAATAGCGGTCTCAACCATTCTGATGCAACAGCCTATTCTCTCTTGGCTCGCTGTAACCTCAACTCAAAGGCGGGTGCTTCGGACTACAACAGTGCATC
>JAGBFY010000109.1 GCA_017936245.1 Kiritimatiellia bacterium | reverse complement strand
ATCGTATCGGGCGAAGTGAATGTCTTTATGGATTCGATCAATTCGTTATAAATTCCGAGAATGAATGCCATCGTTCCGCCGGAAACTCCGGGGACGACATCAGCGGCACCCATAACAAATCCGGAGGCGTAAATTTTGAGATATTCAGCAAAAGAACGCTTCGGGGGTATATTTTCAGCCATTGCAAAAATCCTTATTTTAATATTAAGTACGCTTGCTTTATAAAGTACAGTTATTCTTATTCTTTTTCAAGAAAAAACAGAAAAAACAGAGGAAAAAAGCAAAAATATTGAAAAAAAATCAAAAAAAAATAGTTTTTGTGTGGATTTTTCTTTAAATTGGGGTTATCTTTTGAAACATGCCGGTTATTTGGCGCGCAACCCCATGGTGTAACGGTAGCACAACTGGTTTTGGTCCAGTTAGTCTAGGTTCGAATCCTGGTGGGGTTGCCATTTTTTTGCGTAATTTGCTGATATTATTTCTGCGCCTCATTTTTCAGGGCGGAACAATATCAGCAAAGAATAATTTTTTTGCTGATGTATAGTATTTCATGTGCTTTTTACAGGAGATAAAAATGGAACTGTAGTAGCGGCCGATTGAATTTCGCATCAGCATTCCCTGTTCGTCGATGGCGATCGCAACGGACGGTCTCCAGCCGGCAGGCTCTTCAGCCATCACCTCCAGAACCCTGGAATGCACCTCTGCGATATCCTTCGCAATCTCCGGAGGCGAGAACCATCTCCCTGACATGTCGAGATACCACCAGCCCATGCGCTGCGCCAGCATCTGTCCGGCAAGCTTATGATGGACGGAAAGCCACATCGGATAATCCGTGGCCTGGCTCAGCCCGAGAACGCGCAATTCGGCCTCGCCTCCGTGTACGCCTCCGTACGTGCGGAGATCGAATTCATTGACGAAAAGCTTTCCGTTTTCGTGGAACGTGCGCGTGGGAATGCGTGAACCTATGGCCACGCCGGGAGTGCGGTGCGAATAGCTGGGTTGGGCAACCAGATAGTCGATGTCGCAACCGGTCACGAACGGATCGAGATCCAAGGCACTGTTGAACGCCGCCGTACTCCAGCCCATGCAGTAGCGCCCGATCACGATATCCTTGCCGAAACATTTCCTGATGTGCCTTGCCAAATCCTCCTGCATGTGGAACGGGCCCTGCTTCACGAACTTCAGGTAGGCGATATGGTGTTCGTCCGTCGCACGGTCGAACATGGGCTTCTTATCGTAAACCGGAGCCTCGGTCCAGCGCACCTTTCCGTACAGCCTTTTCTGCCACTCGACGAACGCAGCCACGGCAGGCTTTGAGAAATCCGGGTGGCGCGTAGCAAACTGCGCATCATGGTATCCGGCAAGGTGCACGCCGACGATTTTCCGGGACAGCCCCTGGCGTTTGAGTTCGTCGACAAGTGCAGAAATGCGGTTCTTCACGTCTTCCCGCCAAACCAACGAGTGGTACGACGGCCAATTCCACTTCCCCTTGGGCGGCACCGCCTGTACTCGAAAATCGGCATGCACCGAAGAACCGTGCACCTTCCGGCCGTCGGCAAGGCGCCACTCTTCGCCCGGATGCATGTCGGCCCATTCTGGATAGGCATCAAGGCACAATGTAAGGATGAACACCGACTGCGGAGCAAGGCGCATCGTAGTCCGGACGATATCGGCCCCGGCCTTGACATCGAACGAATCCTTGGTCCATATGCCGAGAGGCTTTTTTTCGCACTTGCAGAAATTGACGGTCATGGACTGAAGTCGGACGCCGTTCCTGTCGTGAATGCCGCCGACATACGTTATCTTTCCATTCTTGGAGGTCTGGCCGCGGAAAATTACGGGCGGCGTCATTTTGCCGTCCACAAAAAGTCTTGCATAGTCGCCGACTTTAGCGATCTTCGCGGTATGGTCGCGCTCGGATGCGAGTTTCAAGTCGAACGCCGTAGCATCCATCATCTCGTAGGTCGTATCGCCCGGTTCGAGTGACTTGCGGTATTCGACCCACGCCTTGTCGGACGCCTTCTTGTCCTCCACGCCCCAATCGCTCCACACGCTCGTGCAGGACGGTCCCGAAACGACAATCGCCGCCGTAATCGAAGTGCCGGTCTCCTTGTCGGCAAGACGATGCGCAAGCTTGCGTATCCTGCCTCCGGGCGGCGAATTGACCATCTTCTGCATGCGCGGTCCGCCTGGTCCGCGTCCGTCAAGCGCCTTGTAGTACGACAGATCCTCCTTGCGCCCGTAAAGACGCAGATAGGCATCGCCGGATTCGGGATCGCCGTCTTCGCAGCTGCAATAGGCGTATGCCCTGAGCTTCGCGCCCTTGGCGACCTGAAACGGCGGCGCGGTGACTATCATCATCCCCTGATCGTTCGATTTTACTATCTTGAGGTTTTTCCGGCCGCCTTCCTCGACGACCTTGATGAAACCCTTGGCTCCGTCACGGAGTTCGAGCTTGGCTGCGGAAAAATCACCTTTCCAAAGCAACTTCTGAACTGGAAACTCCTTGCGCTCTGGATTGATGTTATCCCACCCATCGACACCGGCGAATGCCCCGAAGACAAAGCAAATCAGCATCGCCAACGACGAACTTGCATGCGAAATCTTCATGGAATTTCCTTTAAAAATCCTATCAGTAGCAACGTATCTCAAATACGCGGGCGGACGGATCGCCCCAGGTTCCGGAAACCGTTACCTTCAAAGCCTTCACCATCCGAGCGGGGAATGTATGAACAGCCATGCGTTTGGCGCTATCCTTCACGTCGGCAACCTTTTCCCACTTTCCGTCTTCTCCAAGAACTTCCAGCGTGTACTCCTTGGCGAGTGTTGAAGGAACGACATGCTTAATCCACTTCGGATTGATGTAGAAATCGGAATCGAAAACGATTCTGACTTCCGCAATCTTTTCCGGCGCGGAGAACTCAACATTGACCGACTGCGGAAGTTTCGTCTTGGGATCGGAAATCCAGGCACGCGACTCGCCCTTCGGCAATGTGCGCGAATAGCCGTCGAGCACATTCGATGCTGGAGAACCCTCAATGCAGCTAGTGGAGGTCGCCTTGCCCTTGACCGCAAGATTGGCGGGATCATCATACTTCATCCCAAGGATGAACTGGTCGTCCTTCATAAGTTGGCACTGGAGTTCCGCCATATGCTTCCTGCCGTATTCGCGCGGATTCATTCCCGTACGAATGCAGCCTGCCGCCGCAGTGCCAACGGCCTGCCCCATCACGGCGCAGGTCGCGGCAACGCGAAGCGTCCCTAGGCCGACATGCGTACATGAAACGTTGCGTCCTGCCATGAACATATTGGGGATGTTCTCCGAATAGAGAATACGGTAGGGAATACTCGCAGGCTGCGGAAGTCTCGGATGCTTGATCCAGAATCCGCTGCCCTTTGCATCCATCACGCCCTTGGGATTGTGCGTGTCAAGTGGCCATCCTGTATGGCCTATGCGGTCTTCAAAAAGCGTGGCTTGAAGCGCATCATGCTCCGTATATACGTAATCGCCCTTCAACCGCATTCCCTCACGCCGTCCATTCATGTATGGGAGCGATATGAGACGATGACATGCCGCAAGCTTGCGGACGGCTTCATTCGGACACTTGTTCTTCATCCAGCCCCAATAGTCGAAGAATATCTTAAGCAGCGTATCACGGGCGAACTCCGGATCCTTGCAGTCGTCGATCTCGCCGGGATGCTCGAGCCACCACTTGAAGTTCAAATCCTTCGCCTTGCGGAAAAAGCCTTCTGGAAGGATCCTCGCCCAAACAGGCGTCTCATAACCTTCTTCCTTGTTGAGCTTCTTCCATTTCGGCTTGCCGT
>JAGBFY010000108.1 GCA_017936245.1 Kiritimatiellia bacterium | reverse complement strand
TGGCTCATTCCTTTGTCGAGTTGGGCTTCTGCGCGTCGGTCACCCTCCGCACAGCCAACCTTCCTAACGGCATGTCGTTTTCGTTGCCGTACAGCTTCCTTTCATTCTGTTAGCTCTGCCGAGCTTTGCTTGGCGCACCATATTCCCAGCTCCTTAATTTGCCTTGATTTTGAAGATTTCAGCATATCCCGGCGCCACGAAATAGCGCTCGGCGTAGCTGGCGGCCGAAGCAAGCTTGCCGTCGACCAGTACGCGCTTTACCTTGGCGGCATCGGCAAACGCGATGTCGAGCTTCATTTCCTTGCACGGATCGCGATTGACAACCATAAGAATTTCTTCATCATCGCGAACCTTCTGTGCAACTACTGCGCCGCTGCCCAAAGTTTGAAGCTTCTTTACCCAACCCGGCAGTTTCTTAAGTGGCCTCGTACCCATCGGAATTTCGTAACCGGTGTGTGAAATATCAATCACCTTGCCGCCAACAAATTCGCCGGAGCGCGCGTGCAGTTCGCGATTGAGCGCGCTGACAATATCGTACACTTCGCCGCGCTTGCCGTCGATACGGATGACAGATTCGTGGAATTTGTGGAGCCCTTGATCGCCGGGATTCCAATAAGTAAAATACTGCAGCGCCACGGCGCCATACGCCAGATTGACATACTGCTGAAGCCTCAACATCGCCAATGTCGGCACCGGATAGACGAAGTGGACATTGAAATGCGCCACATCGCACGCGAAAAGCGTAAGCGCCAACCCGCGCTCTCTGGCAGCAGCCGAGACGATTTCCAGCTGATTGTACCAGCGCTCCTTGATTTTGACATCGCCATCGGTATCGCGATACGGACGCTGCAACGCAATATCCTTAAGAATGCAAGGGTAATAGTCGACACTGAGAAACGCCAAAGGAATTTCATCGAGCGCTCGCCTCAAGTACGTAGAATAATCGGGAGTGCCAAGCCAACGCTGCGGATCGGAAGCGTCCGCCAGCAGATTCATATAACACGGATGCTTCTTGTCGACTGACGAAATGCGCTTGATTACTGCGGCCCACTTGGCGAAATCCTGCGCTGGCGGCTCGTCCTTGACATGGTACATCGAAAGCGCCGGATGATCCATAAGCGCGCGGGCCGTCGCTTCTGGCTCTGTACGCAGCTGGGTCATTTTTACTTCGAGCCTAATCCCCTCGGCATGGGCCATATCAAGAAACTTGCGCATTTTCTCGACCGTACTTGCATACTGCATGAGGTGGGTAAATCCGGCCTCGCGCGCTTCGCGGTAGCGCTCTCGCGAAACTTCGTTTTCGGGGATGCCCCACCATCCCATAATCGGCAGAACCGATGGTCTTTTGCCACCCTCAGAAATGAATCCATCGGCGGCAATAGCGGAATTGTAAAACGCAACAAACAAACAGCCCACGAGCACCATCACGGGCAAATATACTCTAAATTTTTTCATGGTGCAATTTTACCACATAAGCGCCTAAATCGGCAAGTATATTGCCGCATCCGCACGGAAACTCGACATGAAAACACATTTTGCCTGGCATTTAACCGCTGGAACGGAACTTGAGCCAAGCGTATGTGGCGGCTGTCGCCATGACAGGGGCGGTATATATGGCCGACACCGACATTGCCCATCCTGGAATGCCCATAGGCAACGTAACTGCCAGTACGGCAACAAGAGCAAAGAAATACGCGAATTGACCAGCCATGACCGCACTCGGACACTTATTCAGCGCCGCAAGCCCCTCCACCCTTCCACGTACAGTATGGATCATGCAGATGAACGAATAGAGAAAACTCACGAAACGCGTAGTGTCGAGAATGTGCGGTGGTATGTTCTGGCACTTCCCATAATACCAGTTGCCTATGGATGGAAGCGAAAACAAGAACGGAATGACGCCCAGCAGTAACCCGGCCACGACCGCGAACCTCAAAAGCCGCCGGTCGCCTGTCCATTCCGGAGGGAACTGGATCGCAACGGCCTGCATCCTCAAGGCAGCATATGCAACGGGGTTTGCAATTCCAAGCGTCACATAGTGGATTGCGAGCATATCGGCAGGGTTTGCCGCTCGCCCCACAAATGCCGCCGTCATGAACGGAGAGACGGCAAGGAGTCCAGCCCCGAACGAAAGAGGCACCGTAAACCTGAACTGTTCCATGACCGACACGACGCCACCATCCTCAAGGCAACGTTCATATTTGCGTGCGAACACCTCCGAAAGCAGCCATTCAAGGATTATCGGGACAGTAAGGGCGACAAGCCCCCAGTCCGGACCCACCATTCCGAACATAGGGAATGCGACCACAAATGCCCCGGTAAGCAGTATTCTCGCCACGGTGCAAAGATTTGCCTCGAAGCTCGCGTACGCATTGAACAGTATTACCTGCGGAACGTTTCGCATGAAGAACGCCGCCTGCATCACGATGCTGAAGAAAAGCGTACGGCGGGCGATCTCCGAAAGATGCGGATCGAGATTCAGGAGATGTCCGAATATGAACGTATCGAACGGATGCATGCACACAAGCGCCTGAACCGTCAGCAGTACCGCCATCATGAGTCCATTCAGCCGTCTGAACGAGGCAAGACCGCTGCGTGTCTTGGCGAACACCATTCCGGTCATGATGAGACCTCCGGCCAATGCGCCGATCATGAACTGGATGACCTGCCCCAACGAAAAGGCGGTAAGCGCATTGACTCCGTCCGGACCGTGACTGATGATTGCCCCCACCAGCGGATACGTCAAGGACTGGGAAAACGCCTGAAGCAAAAGCGGCACGTAAAAACGCGCCGCCGCCTTCGGACTGTATGCCACTCTGTCACTTCCCATAATGCCGCATGATTATACCACACAAACCACGCAAATCACTTCAAAGCATCAAGCTTTTGTCACAATGCTTTCACCACCCATACGCCCGACTTGTCCGAACCTTCGCGGACAATAAAGCCTTTTTTCTTGAGCGAGGTGAGAAGCCGCTCTGCCTGGCGCGTCGAAATTGAATATGTCTCGGCGATTCGCCCTGCGGTCAGGGTACCGTCAAGGCGAAGAAGCTCAATCAAGTCGCGCTCGCGTGCGGAAAGTTTTACACCGACATTTACACCGACATTTACACCGACATTTTTCTTTTGTGCATCTCCCTTGGTCTTTATGGTCTCAAGGATACGCTCAAGCATAAAGTCAATGAATGGTTCAGCGTTTCCAAGCAATGATGCTCGGCGAATGGCAAGATAGTAGCCGCTTTGGTTTTCCCAGACAATATTCTCTATTGGAGCGGCATAGAATGCCTCTCGCCATTTTCCAAGAATAGCCGTCTGCCAATACCTTCCTGTGCGTCCATTGCCATCGGCGAAAGGATGGATGAACTCAAATTCATAGTGAAATACACAACTCTTAACCAACGGGTGCGCGCCGGATTCATTAAGCCACTTGAAAAGGGACTTTATAAGTGTCGGCACTTGTTCTGCCTTAGGAGCCATGTGTATGACATTCCCGGCACCATCGACAACCCCTACAGATTTCTTCCTGAATGCTCCGGCCTCATCGACAAGCCCGCCCATCATCAAC
>JAGBFY010000107.1 GCA_017936245.1 Kiritimatiellia bacterium | reverse complement strand
GTTATTACTCAGAAATCTTTAGCTATGGGATAGCAATGAAATTCTGATGAAAATCTTTCTGCGATACAGATACCACAACAGAAGCCATTTTAGCAAAATTCCGCCAGATATCAAAATCACTGCACTCCAGGCTTCCGGCGCCAATCCCGCAAGCCCCCCGAAAACCTTGCGGGAGAAAGCCGGAAAATTCCATGCCCACTGCAAAAGGTATATCGTGATTGCATTGGCGCCAATCACCCTGAAAAAGAACGACCACCGGATCCAGCCGCATATGTCCACAATCCAATACACGGCCCCAAGGAGAAGGAACGAAAGGCTGCCGGAGACAAGGATATAGGTAGGACTCCATATCGACTTGATGCACCGGCATCCGGTAAGCCACACAATCAAGGCCCCGACCGCCAATGCCGCCGACCAGATAAGCAGCATGAGCAGTCTGAATTTTGGGTTGTAATCCTGTCGCTTTAGGATTCCTCCCGCGAAAACGCCGAGATATGCCGATGATATGCAGCCGAATGCCTGAAAGAAACCCTCCGCTCCATACTTATCGGGAACGCGCCCGCCTAACCATCCGTCGAAAACGCTCTGGAAATTCCCGGCTCCCCACGGATTCTGCCCGGGAGAGAATATTAAAGGAAGGAACTGCTGAGCCGCCCAGTAGCCGAAGAAAACCACTGCGGCGAAAAGCCAGTTCCATCGGCCTTTGAAAAAAAGCGTGCCAAGCGCCGCCACCCCCCAGCCAAAACCGATCCGGCCAAGAATGGAATTGAATCTGACATGGGCAAAATCGAATCCAAGCAACCCAAACAGCACCGCACCCAAAACAAACAAAATGAGGAAGCGCCGCAAAACACCCAAAGCGATGCGCAATGTTGACATACCACGCTTGCGCCTAACGGCAAGCGAAAACGGCCACGAAGCCCCCGCCAAGAAAAGAAACATCGGAAAAATGAGGTCATGGTGATGAAACGCCCCCCACGGAGCATGGGTCATCTGCGCAGACAAGGCATTGGAAAAAGAGGATGGCAGCGCTTTGGCCATCGCCATAATCAATCCGGCGCCGCCAATAAGCCAAAACATCGTATAGCCGCGCAGGACATCAATCGACAGAACCCGCTGTGGACACGATGAAGTTATAGCCTCATTTCCTTTCTTCATGTCATCTCTCATTGCGGATCCATCAAATTGACCTGCCTTCGTTGCCGAAGGAATCGAGAGGGGTCACGACAAATTTTACGGAAGTTTTCCAATCGCCCGGCAAATCACCTATGCGGAACGGGCACTCTACGGGGAGAGTATCTTTCTCATCAATCCAAAACTGCCCCTTGGAAAACACTATCTTCGAAGCGATTGTTTTTCCGCCGGCTACCGCATCGACTCGATAGTCGAACGCACGAGGTGAACGTTCCGTTGCGTGGGCGACAGGGAACGAGACCATCGCCACATCTTCCACCTTTTTTGCGCGCGTGCGCATCTTCTGCGCATTCGCCGACACCTTGGCATCAGGAGCAAATTGAGGCGCCACCGCCTTCTTGGCGCGCACCGCAACTGTCTGCGAACCGTCAGGAGACGGAAACGGAATCACCCAATCAGGCGCAATTTTCGCCTCGTTGAGCAGATCGATGCGTTCAACGACAAAACGATCGGAGTAGAGCGTACCGACCAGCCCCTGCCATGAACGGCGGATATTCCCAGGCGGTGAAACTATATCCACTTTACCCTTGCGCTGATATCCGTTTTCATGATCATACCGCGTAGTGCAATAATTGGCGGACGGAACCTGAATCGCAGTAAACGCCCCCTGCCAAAGACTGTATTCATCCGTAACGTTGCGATGTGCATGGCCGCAAAGAGCGATGGCGTTAGGATATTTTTCAAGCACCTTCGTCGCTTTACCACTTTCCCAACCACTTCGAGAATCAAAACCGAGCGTATTGCGCAGCACACGGTGCTGGACATAGAAAAACGGCTTAGAGGGATCGAAATTCTGCCGCGCCATGAACTCGGCAAGACCCGGAATAGAATTGCCGTTGTCGGAGGCCTTCGTATGGCGAGGATGATGTGCCATAACAAACTGCACGCCTTTAAGCGTCTTCACTTCCAATGGCGACCAGTCTTCGCGGAAGCACTCCTTCCAGAGTTTTGCTACATCCATCTCAGGGATGATTTCCTCCAGTTCCTTTGGATCAGGACATGCCGGCAACACCCACTTGCGGTGTTCCGTATGCATATAGCCGCCCATATCATGATCGCCCATAAGGAAGAGCGGCGTTATTTTCTCACCATCGGAACGGCGATTGTCGGGAAAGACCTTGAACCAAAGTTTCCCCGACTGCCTGAGCGCCTCCGCCGTACCGAAATCGGTAATATCGCCGCATACCACAACTCCGTCAACCTTGCGACGATCTAGATAACGCAGCGTCGATTCAATGCCAAGACAGTTCTGAAGACCTTTTCCGTTATCGAAGGTGCGATAGTGAAGATCAGAAAGGATGCCTATGCGCAAAACCGGAATTTCCTTGGACTGCGCAAAGGCGGCATTCGCCCCTACGGCAGCATATGCCACCGACTTTTTCGCAAAATCCCGTCTACTGAGAAAATCCATCTTCATTTTGTCAGTCCCTATCGGATGAAAGTCCGGTGGAGCGATCGGTTACATCCTGCCGGAATTTGCGTCTGAGATATGTTGCGCTATCCGTTATGTTCGCCACATACGGATCCCACCAGGTAACATCAAGATAGTTCTTCTGTACACGTTGTGCGAAAAGAGATGGTGCGGATGCAAAAGCAACCGCTCCTTTCAAAAACAACCGTCTCTCTATCTTCATATTGATGCACCTTCCGCACCCATTATTGCAAAGCAGGTCAAACCTACTTTGCAATAAGCGAAATCCTCACCATTCGGCGACGGAGCCATCGGCATGTCGCCACACAGGATTCTTCCAATTGTGGGGATTCTTGTTTTCCTCCATGACAAGCTCCTTGTTCACTTCGACACCGAGACCGGGGAGCTTCGGCAGCTCCACCGTGCCGTCAGTAAACTTGAAGTCGTCCTTGTTGGCCACGTAATCGAGAACCGTCTTGCCAACATTGTAATGGATGCCGATCGACTGCTCCTGGATAACCGCATTGTAGCTGGTCGCATCGACGTGGAGACACGCCGCAAGCGCGATCGGGCCGAGCGGACAGTGCGGCGCGAGTGCCACATCGTAAGCCTCCGCCATCGCCGCGATCTTCTTCACCTCCGTGATGCCGCCCGCATGGGATAGGTCAGGCTGGATGATGTCGACGCCGCCGCTGTTCAGCAGACGCTTGAAATCGTACTTCGTGAACAGACGCTCCCCTGTGGCGATCGGCACGTTGCATGCGGCGGCGATCTCCTTGAAATCCTCCATGTGCTCACAGAGAACAGGCTCTTCGATGAACATCGGATCAAACTGTTCAAGCTTCTTCGCGAGCACCTTCGCCATTGGCTTGTGGACGCGTCCATGGAAATCTATGGCGATACCGAAGTACTTGCCGCAGGCGTCGCGGATTTCCTGCACACGCGATAGGACCGCGTCCACCTTGTCGTAGGTGTCGATCATCTGCAGCTCTTCGGTGGCGTTCATCTTCACCGCGGAGAATCCGGCGTCCATCTTCTCCTTCGCGGCGCGTCCGGTATCGCCGGGACGGTCACCGCCGATCCAGGAATAGACCTTCATCCTGTCGCGGCAACGTCCGCCCATCAGCTCATAGACGGGGGAGTTGAACACCTTGCCCTTGATGTCCCACAACGCCTGATCGATACCGGAAAGCGCACTCATCAGCACGCCGCCGCCGCGGTAGAATCCCGCCCTGTAAATCGTGCTCCATATATCCTCGATGCGGGAAGGATCCTTGCCGATGAGATAGTCGCGGTATTCCTCCACGCAGGCAAGAACCGCCTTGGCGTGGCCTTCCAGCACCGCCTCGCCCCATCCGGTCAGGCCGGTATCGGTCACGACCTCAACGAAACCCCAGCGAGGGCGGACGAAATATACGTTTACTTTATCAATTTTCATGATGCATTTACCTACTTCATCTCCTTACGAAATGAAATATAGCAAATCCGCTCATGAACAATGTACGCAAAATAAAATATAAATTACACGTACAAATTTATGCTAGGCAAATACAGATCGCACTCTTGCCAGAACCTTGTCCGCCATCCCGATGCCAAAGCGTTCTCCGATAACCGTTGTGGAGAACTGGCACATGACTATTTGCGGCACATGCTAGGAGATATGCCGGTGATGCGCTTGAATACTGTCGCGAAATGCTGTGGCGACGGAAAACGGTAGCGGCTTGCTATTGCGGCTACGCTCAATTTCGGATTGGCGAGATCGGCACGCGCACGCTTTACCCGCACATCAAGAAGATATGCATGCGGAGTAAGCCCCGTAGCCCGCTTGAACGCATCGATAAATGCAACCGTCGACAACGCAGCCTCTACCGCCATGTCCTCAACCGAAAAATCGGCCTCAGGAGTTTTCTCCATTCGTGCAACAATCGTCTTCACCTTGGAATTCGGCCTTCCATGAGGTGATGGCGGCAGTTTCGGCAGCTCAATCAAAGCGAGCAGAAGCTCCAATGCCGCAGACTTCATCGCCAGCCTTCGCATCAGCGTACCACGTTCTTCCTGATCATAAAGCCTGAACAGCCGTTCGAAAGCAACGCGAACCCTTTGTGAAGAAGGACAGATCATATACGGGAAAGCACACAATCCCCGTGAGATCAGAGAACTTTCACGAGGAGTCAAACCAAGGATCGACGAGCCTTTTTTCGGTATTTTGAAAAGCAGTCTGTAAAGACGCATCCCCTTGGGATTGTTGCATCTTCGATGCGGCTCACCCGGTTTGGATATAAACAGCTGCCCCGGAAGTATCTGACATTCGCCATCCTCGGTGTCATATCGTATGTTCCCCTTAAGGCAGAGACTTATCTCCACATGTTCAGGGTGAATATGCAGATCCACACCGTTACGCAACGACCTGAAACTGCTGCTGGCAAGCACGGGAATGCAATCGCATCCGTCGGGACGCAAATCGATTATGCGCCAATCATCTCCGTCATCGTAGATGATTGGCTCGATGCTTATGCCGTCTTTTTTATTTGGAAGACGGCTCACCGGAATACGGCTCCATGCGCAAGGTCCATTCCTCCCTGGATGCCGGAAGCAAATATTTGCCCATTGGCTTTGGACCGCACGATGCGCCGCCAAGGCCAAGCTGGCGGATGTCGAGATTGAGGCACACCTCATCACGCTTGACCAATGGCGCATTGATCCTCTGCTGGTCTCTACGGTGACGTGCGAACTCAAGATCCTCAACTCCATAATGG
>JAGBFY010000106.1 GCA_017936245.1 Kiritimatiellia bacterium | reverse complement strand
TTTACATAGGGAAGGGACGTTCGGCGGATATATTTTGGATGCCTAGGCATGCAGGGTCATGTGATTTGGTATAATTCTCCGTTATGCAAATGATTTATGATGAAATCCATGGTATGGCGGTCAGGTTGCTGTTTCTGGTATGCCTGTTCGTCAGCGCTGTTGCAGTAGGCGTTACGCGTATGGACTATCCAGATGCGGATACGGTTGTGATTGACGACCGTACGCGTGTGGAGTATGCCGCCGACTGCTCATATACTGTCGAGAACGACGAAAAGATACTCGCCCTGACCGAGAAGGGACGGCGTTCCCTGCGCACCGTCACCATCGCCGTTTCCCGTAGGTACGGTGATGCCGATATTGTGAAGATTGAGATAATCGGAACGAACGGAACGGTGCGTACAGTTGATTTCCGCAAAACGCTCAAGGAGGCTACCGACAATTCCTCTGTCTCCGCCAATATCTACGATCCACTCGACAGGAAGATATCATGCGCAGTTCCCGGAATGGAGGTTGGAGAGATACGCCGCGTCGTAACACGCGAACGGATGCTCAAGCCAAGGATGAGGGAAGCATTTGCGTTCGGAGCGCTGTTTGAGGCGATGCGCCCGATAGTGCGTTCATCGCTTGAGATTGTCCAGCCGAAGGACAAGCCGATTGTGAACGTCAAGTTGCGTAATCCCGTTGAAGGCACTGTTACGCGTTCAGAGGACGAAACGCTGCCGGACGGAAGGACACTTCTAAAATGGACGGCCAAGAACGTTCCGCAGGCGTTCCCGGAGCCCGACATGCCTCCCTTTGGATCCGTTGCCCAATCGTTTCTTGTATCAACTGTCGGAAGCTGGGAGGAAGTATCCCGTTGGTACTGGAACCTCTGCCAGCCCCGTCTCGAGGCGACAAGCCCAGCAATGTCCAACAAAGTTTCGGAGATTGTGAAGAACATCACCGGCGACATGGATAAGGTACGGGCGATATTCAAGTTCGTATCGCAGGAGATCCGGTACATGGGGCTGACTCTTGAGGATGAATCCCCGGGCTACACTCCGCACGACGTCTCTCTGACGTTCGGAAACCGATATGGCGTATGTCGCGACAAAGCTGCGCTTCTTGCTTCGATGCTCCGCATTGCAGGCTTTAAGGCTTATCCTGTGCTTATCCATGTCGGACCGAAGAAGGATGCCGAAGTTCCGATTCCGTACTTCAACCACGCGATTACTGCGGTGGAGAGCGGCGGCGAATTGGTTTTGATGGATCCGACGAACGAGAACACAAAAGATCTGCTTCCGGCCTATCTGATGAACTGTTCGTATCTTGTAGCCCATCCGGATGGGTGCCCGCTTGCGGTAATACCTGTTAAACCGGCGGAAGAGAATGCGTTCAAGGCCGTCACGCGAGGCTCGGTGGAGCAGGATGGATCGGCGGTCATTGAGACGAAGGCGACATTCGGCGGGGCGAACGATCTTTTCCGCGGAAGCTTTGCGAAGAAGACTCCGCGTGAACGCCGCCGTACGTTCGAGGGGCTTGTTCGGTCTTCATATCCTGGCGCAGAACTGCTTACGTTTGAAATGCTTCCTGTCGATTTGAGGGATACGTCAAAGCCGCTTTCCGTAGAGTTTACCGCTCGCTTGCCAGACGTGGTGGTGCGGGGGAATACGCGTGATGAACTCACTCCTCCGTTTGTCTTTTCGGGGTTTGCCCTTGCGGACCGGCTTCTGTCGGGTGGCACGGAGCTAGAGGAGCGCCGTTATCCGCTTACCTTTTTCTCCACGGCGTTTTCTGAAGAGAAGCTGGAACTCAAGCTCGGGGACTCGTTCGGTGCCCCGTTGAAGCTGCCGCCGGACGTTGCTGCTGGAGAAAAGGACGGATGTTTCTATGAACGTCGCATCCGTGTCAAGGATTCCGTGCTCAAGGCTGTCCGCAGAAGGGGTGTAGGCGCAATTGAAATATCACCTGAAGCGTATTCCGCGCTGAAGGCAGATCTCGAATCGATCGAGCTTGGCGCAAGACGCAAACCACAGTTCGAAGCAAGGAGTTCTGCGCAGGAATCGAACACAAGGATGATTTATCAGCGCAGGGATGTGCATCTGCACACTCCGTTTTCATGGACAGTCACAAACGTTTGGGAGAAGGAGGTGCTGACATATGCCGGCAAGAAGTCGTCCTCTGAACTCTCATACGGCTACAATCCCAGCGTGAGCCGGTTGGAGATTGTGTCTGCCACAGTATCGAACAAAAACGGCAAAGTCCATGGCATCTCGACGAACGAAGTGAACGAACTGGATGCGGGATGGGTTGCATCAGCGCCACGCTATCCCGCATCAAAACGTCTGGTCATAAACCTTCCGGCTGTTGAGACCGGAAGCGTGATACGCGTGGTTTCCGTATCTGAGGTCACGAACTCGCCAATTGCCTACTGCAATCTTTTTGTGATGGATTCGCAGGATCCAATCGGAGTGTCGGAACTGAACATCAGCGGATGCGAAATGAAAGTGCTTGAGGGCGGTGCATTCAGCGGTGCGGAGCTTGGCGAAGTCGTAACGACGAATCTCTATTCTGTCGCTGTCACAAACCCTGTTCCGCAGCCCCGCGAAGGCGGACAGCCACCTGCTCTTCTCTGGCGGCGGAGCGTTCTGGTATCTGCGGCAGACCTGGAAGAATACGAAAGGATGTTTTTTGAAGCTCTCGAGGATGCACGGGAAAAGGGTGTGGATAAGACATATGCCAAGGCCCGTGAACTGACAGACGGCATTGATTCCGTTGAAGAAAGAATAAAGGCGATCCGGGACTGGTTGTGGAAGAACATAAGGCTTGCGGGGCCGGGACATTTTACATTGCCGTTCAAGACGGCGTTCTTTTCACCCGACCGTTCACTTGCGGATGGATACGCTTCGTCGGCTGACTGGATGAACCTCTATTTCGCAATGCTTGAGGCGATAGGTCTTGATGTTGAATTCATTCTTTCAGCAGGTGATTTTGCGACATATCCTGCAATGGTTCGCGCCCGTAGGGAAGTTCCTCAACCGGATGACTTCAACGATCTTCTGATTCGTGCCAAAGTGAAGGATGACGGCTGGTTCTTCGGTCTTTTCGGTGGGGATGAGAAGGAATATATACTCGACTACGAGAACGAATATACGCCGCTTGGAATTCGCGATATTGATGGAAGAAGTGGCAGGAGCGAGAATTTCATGTCCATAGACCTAAACGCAACAGGAGCTGCTCGCATAATGGTCTCCAACTCCACATGGGGCGTTTCCGTGGCCGCTATGCGCAAGATGTATGCGGAGATGCTTCCCGAGATGCGTTCGCGTCATCATACGGAGCTTGTCGGGGAGATTGCGGAATCTGCCGAGGCGATATCCGGACTTTCTGCGGATACGGAGGGATATCCGTTTACGCTTTCCTATTCGGTCTATGCGCCGAACTATGCCGCTAAGAACGGAGATGCGCTTACGCTGGTCGTTCCGGGACTGGGCGGCACGTTCCTGCCGAGTGGCGAATCGGACAGGAAAAGTCCGTTTGGCATAGGCCGGAGGCT
>JAGBFY010000105.1 GCA_017936245.1 Kiritimatiellia bacterium | reverse complement strand
GCTACCGTATTCCTTCAGCAGCGTCTTGAGGCGCTCCATTTTTTCATGCATATCATCCATGCCGCACATTATACACAAAACCGGTCAACGTTCGAGGAATCGGCCTGTGCCGGAACGGGTGAATGTGCCGCCGTCATACGCAAGCGCACCATTCACGAACACCTTCTCCATTCCGGTGCAGAACGAATGGCTTCTATCATAGGTGGCGGTATTGCGGAAATCATCCCTGCGCCATACCGCGATGTCGGCAAAAGCGCCGCGTTCCAGAACACCACGTTCCTTTATTCCGAACCGGCGGGCTACAGCCGATGTCATGCGCGAAATTGCCGTCTCATCGGAAACCGCGCATGACTTTCTTCTGTCAGTCAAGCGGCAGAAAAACTCAGGCATCGTTCCGTATGCGCGCGGATGCGGATGATCTTCTCCCAACGGCCCCCATGGCGCACGAAGTGACGCATCACTTCCCGGCAGCACCCAGGGCATCGCATAAATCCTGTCGAGGTTCTCTTCGCTCATACCGAAGAAAAAAGCACCCGTGCGGCAGAGATCCTTTTCAAGGATGTCGCAGACCTTTTCACCCGGCGTTCTGCCGCCGCAGATGTCGGCGACTGTTCTGCCTGAATACGGTTTGTTGTCCTCGTGCCAGACGCCGCCGACCATAACCTCCGACCAGTCGCGCCCCGACGCATCGATATCTGAAATTATCCTTGCCCTCAACTCCGGATCTCTGAGACGCTCCATCTCCGCCGGCGCAGCCCCCTCGCCCGCCCAGTCGGGGAACACGACATCAAGATCGGTTCCTGCCGCGCAGAACGGATAGCGGTCGCTGCCGAGAAGCAGTCCCGAATCGACAGCTGACTGCATCTTCTCCAGCACCTGATCGATCTTACCCCAGTTGCGTCTGCCGCTCGTCTTGAGATGCGATATCTCTGCACGGATCCCTGTTGCCTTCACGAGTTCAGCAACCTCGTCTATCGACTCAAGGATGCAATCCCCTTCGCTGCGCATGTGGGTGGCGTAGAAGCCGCCGCAGGATGATGCGACCTTAGCAAGAGCGACAACCTCTTCGGATGTGGAGTATTTGCCAGGTTGGTAGATGAGACCTGTCGTAAGACCCCATCCTCCGTCTGAAAGCTCTCGGGCAAGTAGACGCTCCATCTGCGCCAGCTCATCGGCGGACGCTGTACGCCCGGCGTATCCTACGACCGACGAACGCAAAGTGTTGTGTCCGATGAACTGAACCGTGTTTATGGATGGCTTTGCCGCCGCCAGCACATCACGGTATTCTGCAAGCGAACGCCATGTGAGACGGTCTCCGAGAATGCTTGCCCAGTCACCGGAAAGACGCGCCTCGCCATATCTCGGAGCGACGCTGCCGCCGCATTGTCCGTTTATCTCAGTGGTTATGCCCTGGCTCAACTTGCTCGGCGCATCGGGTTCGACAACAAGATATGCGTCGCTGTGGCTGTGAGCGTCTATGAATCCGGGAGTCACCATGCGGCCGTCGGCGTCGACAACCGCATCAAACGCCGCCCTTGTCCCTGTGGGGACAGACCCTTCGGAACTTGTGGGGACAGACCCTTCGAAAACGTCGGCGATCCTGTCGCCTTCAATCACCACGCAGCCGCGGAAGCCGGGCTCGCCGGTTCTATCGACGATAAAGCCATTCTCAATCAGTGTGCGCATCAAACCGCTTCCACGGTGAGCGTGAGGTTCTTTCGGGAGAGCACCTTCACCTTGGCGCCGGCGGCGATCGACTCTACGGCGACCGCATCCCATTCGGCGTCACCGACCAGCACGCGTCCGGGGATTCCGGGAGCAATATCCGCCTTGACCTCGCCTGTGCGCCCGGCAAACTCGTCGGACGCTGAAAGCATATCCTCCGAATCGCCGAGGAACACGCTCTTAAGGTAGCGTCTGAGCGTAACGAGATACACGACCGAAAACAGCGAGAATAGCGCGAGCTGCCACGCCAACGTCAGATGGAATGCATCGGGGAGCACAAGGATCAACGCTCCGAGTGTCGCCGCCGAAAGGCCGAAGAAGAACACGACAAACCCCGGCATCAGAATCTCGGCAAGCATCAAGCCTGCGCCGACATAGAGCCACATCCAGCCTGCACTGAGAAAATCCATGATCATTCCTCCCGTATGACTTTACTTCTTACTTCTGTCCGTATCTCATCCCTGTGGCCCGGAAATGACCACACGCCGCCCTTCGACGCGAAGACGCCCCGCCGCAAGATGACGCAACGCCTCCGGGAATGCGATATGCTCCTGCACCTGAATACGGGCATGAAGCGTCTCAGGCGTATCATCCTCCATCACCGGCACGCACTTCTGTACGATTATCGGACCCGAATCCGTTCCGGCATCGACAAAGTGAACAGTAACACCCGCAACCTTGCATCCATAGTCAAGCGCCTGAGTCCAGCTGTGGACGCCCGGAAATGCCGGAAGAAGCGCAGGATGTATGTTCAACACCCGCATCGGGAACGCTGCAAGCAGAGCGGGCTTTACAATGCGCATGAATCCGGCAAGGATAACCGTATCGCACCCCGCCTCTTTCAAAAGACGAATGCACTCATCCTCCGCAGGGCCCTCAAGTTTCGTCTTCCACGGGGCGCAGTCAAGATACCGGCACGGAATCCCGTGACGTTTCGCCCGGTCGAGAATCTTGGCGTCCGGCACGTCGGCAAGCACAAGCTTAACCTCTGCGTCAAGTTCGCCCTTCTCTATCGCATCCACGATCGATTGCATGTTTGAGCCGGAACCGGAGCCCAGCACGCCCAATTTCAACGTTGCCATTTCTTTATCTCCTTCAGCCGCATATTCTACCACATATCGCGCCGATTACCTTCAAAGCCTGAAATGTTTCCCGGACATCATGCACCCGCACAACGGATGCGCCGTTCATCGCCGCCCACACGGCGATGCCGAGATTTCCGCCGAGGTTCTTGCCGGTAACCTTCTCGCCCGTCAGCTTCTTCACAAGACGCTTCCTGCTCGCGCCCACAAGAACACGTGCCTTCTTCGCAAGTTCCGGCACGGAACGCAGCAGCTCCAGATCCTCTTCTCGCGTTGTTCCAAACCCGATCATCGGATCAATATATATCCTCGACAATAGATCCTCGCCAGCCATTCCAAATGCCGAAACAGGCATGACAAGCTCAACATTCGGATTTTCCCGCAATATCTCCAGCATCTCTTCTACCGGTTCAGGATAGACGCAATTGATGATACTTGCCCCAGATTCAACCGCCAACCTCGCCGTCTCAGGATGATATGTATCGACACTAATGGGGACAGACCCTTCTGGAACTGCGCTTATAGGGACAGACCCTTCGGCGACAACTGAATGTTTATCTTTATTTTTTGCAAAATTGTCATTTTGAAGCAAATCAGCCCTGTCATCAATATCTGATTGAGCCGAGACGCTCCGTGGGGACAGACCCTTCCGCCGTGACGGGCACTGTGGGGGGCACCGTGGGGACAGACCCTTCAAAACCGGCTCAAGGCGCGACCATTCCTCCTCCCAAGAGATGGGGACAGACCCTGGGCGGGTTGATTCGGCGCCGATGTCGATTATGTCCGCGCCTTCATCAATCAGGTTCAACGCACGGCGCACCGCCTCTTCCGGACGGAAATACTTGCCGCCGTCCGAAAACGAATCTGGCGTCACATTCACAATGCCCATGACTCGTGTCATTCTTTCAGATTCCATAATCAATACTCCTTAACAAATCCATGATAAATTGATTTTCTCCCGATATTGACATCTTTCCGTTCTTTTTCCGCCTGCCAACAAGTAATATAAAAGAAGTTCAGCATGCCCCATACCATGTGAGCGGATCACGAAAACGATCCATCCATTTCGGTTGCCGCCTGGCGACAAGAATGCGTGCATTCAACATATCAGCGGCGGTTCGCAATTCAACTGGCGAAAGCGAAAGGGCGGCAGTCGTCAAGGCATCGGCAATCGCGCCGGACGGTGCTATCGCCCAGCTCTGTTCCCAATGAGTCTCTTTTGTCCCACGCCGCACATCCCAGATGTGTGCACCCTGAATCTCCTTGCCGCTGCCGGAAAGCGCACCCTCTGACAATGTCTCCACCACAGGATGACGCGTCCTTCCCTTGAAAGGACCGCCCACGCCAAGCGGCCATGGTCCTCCGGACACCAACACCGTGCTTGTCCCCGCATCCAACAGCCAATCATGCAGATTGAACTGCTCGCCTTCGAGGATCTTGCGGCATTCATCCAGCGCAAAACCCTTCCCGATGCCGCCAAAATCGAGTGAAACCTCTCCCTTTACGGAAATGCGGCAGTTTTCGGTGTCTATTATGAGATCTGCAAAGTTGCGTCTGTCGGTCGTAGGATCGAACGCGCCCGCCGTCGCAGCGCACACCTGTGCGCAGATAACAAGCAAATCAATCGTCTCACGCGAAACTACGGCGATTTCACCTGGGGACAGACCCTTGATTACCGCTACGTCGCTCGTATCGTTGAATTTCGACAGCATCAGTTCCAACGCATCGATCCTGTCGAAGCAGGCTTGAGCTGCGGATGCGGCGATGGACTCGTCCGCATCGTTCACCGCGACGGCGAACTCGGTGTCCATTGCCTTATGGAGATAGCGGAACATGTTTTATTTCCACAAAAAAGGACGCGCACAAGGCGCGTCCCTTTCATGCACGAGGCATCGGCCGATTAGAGCTTGTCGTTTGAGCCGAGAACCTTCATGATCTTGTGGATGTACATCTTCTTCATGCTCTCGCGGGCAGGAGAAAGGTACTGGCGCGGATCGAAGTGACCCGGATTCTCGGCGAAGTGCTTGCGAATCGCAGCCGTCATCGCGAGACGGGAGTCGGAGTCGATATTGATCTTGCACACGGCGCTCTTCGCAGCCTTGCGGAGCTGGGACTCCGGAATACCGACTGCGTCAGGAAGCTTGCCTCCGAACTTGTTGATCGTCTCAACCTCGTCCTGCGGGACGCTGGACGATCCGTGAAGAACAATCGGGAAGCCAGGAAGCTTCTTCTCGATAGCCTTGAGAATGTCGAAAGCGAGCGGCGGCGGAACGAGCTTGCCGGTCTTCTTGTCGACCGTGCACTGCTCACGCGTGAACTTGTACGCGCCGTGGCTGGTGCCGATGGAGATGGCGAGG
>JAGBFY010000104.1 GCA_017936245.1 Kiritimatiellia bacterium | reverse complement strand
GCAAGAGTCTTTTCGATGGAGGTTTTCTCGTCCTTGAGCTTTTCGATCTTCAGGAGTACGCTCACCAGTTCGGCTCGTTTTTCCTTGATCTGGGTTTTTGTGAGTTTCATTTGGGTTGTTCCTTTCTTGGTTTTTTGAGTAATTGAATTTTGAACCACGGAATACACGGAATCCCTTTCCGTGGATTTCCGTGTATTCCGTGGTTGGAAATAAATGGGTTTGTGTGCTCCGTGTCGTGGAGCACCTGCCGTTGTTGTGCGATTCAGTTGTCAAAGATCAATGTTAGCCCTAAGGCTTGGGGCGGATTGGTGGCTCGGCTGTATTCTCGCGTTGCCGCCAATCACATGCCCCCTCAAGTCTTAAGGGAAGGTTTTTTGGGGTGCAGTCTCACTCGAAAGTGCAGCCTTGCTCCAAAAACTGCATTTCACCCTTATTTTATGGGGCTAAAAAAAAATTCAACTTTTTTTAGCTGCCGGTAAAATGTAGGCTTGGTGATCCCCATTTCACGCCAATCCTTGCCTTCAAGGACGGCTTGCGCAAAAGCTCGGTCGCTTGCAGAAAGTTGGCTTAGAGCAATGGAAATTGCTTCCGCGCTTTCACTTGCGTGAATGTTTCTATCACCTTTGCCGCAATCGGAAAAGATTTGTATCTTGCTTGGATCTTCGAAGGACTCGACAAGTTGATCAAGCGAAAGGGTAGATGCTTCAATCTGTCCGATATCGGTATCGCGGTGTTTTCGCTCTCGGTCGTATTCGAGCTTTAGGCAGTAATCGTAAGCCTCTTCCATGGTCATATCCTTGGCTTTCTCGTAGGCGTCGTAGTGTTCCTCGCTCATGCCGCACCTCCTTTCGTGCCGAATTCCTTCTGAAGCCAGCTTTGGAAGGCTGTGATGGCGTTGCGAATTTCGCCGCACTTCTGGCATGAGGCGTAGAAGTAGGCGCGATCGACAATTCGCCGCCGGTCAAAGTGGCGGCAGTACCACGCCCAGATGCGGAAGTCGCAATCAATCAAGCCGAAGCAGTTGTCGATGATCTCCATCGCCGCCTCGCCCGCTTCCGCGAACGTGCATGTGCAGTCGATTCGCCGCCCCTCGCACACGCGCGTACGCGCACGCGGTACTGATATTGGGTTTAGTAATAAACCCCCGTCTTGTTTTCTCTTTATCTTCCTTTCTTTCTTTTGCTTCTTTTCTTTCTTTCCTTCGTTTTCTCTTTTGGCCATGTCTGGCTCCTTTCTTCGGGTTGTGCATAACTCGCCTGCGACACTCGCCGCTGACGAAATCCGGGTACAAAAAAAGCGCGTCGTTTCCGACGCGCCTGAGGCTTGGATTTGGGGTTGTTGTTTCATGGATTTCTCCTTGGTTTTTTGTTAGAAAACCCTGCCGACACTCGCCGGACGGGGAAGAGCGAAAAGTGAGAAAAGCGCTGTAGGATTTGGTATAATTCTCGGCATTAAGGGATGGAGTTGCTATGGCAAACGAAACAGAAAATCAGATAGTTGTATATCAGCCGAATGAAACAGTTCGGTTGGATGTGCGCCTTGAAAATGAGACAGTATGGCTGACACAAGCTCAGATGGCCACTTTGTTTGGCTGTAGTACTGATAACATAGGGTTGCACTTAAAGAATATCTATTCTGTTGGCGAATTATCAAAAGGGGCAACTGCCGAGGATTTCTCGGTAGTTCGTATGGAGGGCGCAAGGCAGGTAAGGCGTATTGTCACTTGCTATAATCTTGATGCAATCATTTCGGTAGGATATCGTGTTAATTCCATATTGGGAGTTCGCTTTAGACAATGGGCTACGGGTATATTGAAAGATTATCTTCTGCGCGGGTATTCAGTAAATTCCAGATTGAATCAGTTGGAAGATTCGATGCATCGCAATCTATCGAAGCATGATGACCGAATTTCCGCTCTTGAACAGAAAGTTGATTTCTTTGTGCAGACGCGAGAGCCGCCGTTGCAGGGAGTATTCTACGAAGGGCAGTTGTGGGATGCGTGCTCGCTGGTGGAGAAGCTGATTGGAAGGGCTAAAAAGACGATACTTCTGATTGACAGCTGGGTGGGGACTGGTACGCTTGATATGCTTGCGAAGAAGCGCATGGGCGTGAAGGTGGAGGTTGTTTCGTCTCCGCGCGGCAACAAGCTTGCGCAAAGCGATGTCGATAAGTTCAATGCCCAGTACGGCGGCCTTATGGTCAAGACCAGCACGACGTTCCATGACCGCTTTCTCATTCTAGACGGCAAGGAGCTTTATCTTATTGGTGCGTCGCTCAAAGACCTTGGCAGAAAGTGTTTTGGATTTACCGTACTGGACAAATCCAACATTCTGGACATTCTCGCGAAGATTTGATTTCGCCGAATATTTAGGAGGACTGCGCTTATCGAGCAGAAATATTCTTCAGCAATTGTCTGCGCATGGCGATAGCGACGGCTTCTGCTCGGTTGGCGGCACCCAACTTTTCAAATACTTCTGCAAGATACTACATGACGCCGCTGATGGAGAAGGGCCTTGTCGCAAGAACAGACCCCGACAATCCGATGTCGCCTAGACAGGAGTACAAGCTGGCATGAGTTACTGTATCAATAGAGCTGTATCAATAAGCTCTGACACTTTTGCTCCCTTCTGATAACCTTTGAGAATCGCTGAAGGCTGATTTTGTCCGGTTAGTCGAATGTGCGGTTAAAAGGAGCATTGATGTTGATTCCGCTATTGACTGTGAACGAAAAAGGAGTACGATTTTCATTGTCGAACCGGAAGTGGTTTCCGGCAAGACGCATCCAACACGGTCACCGGTCCAAACAATCCTTCCGGTACCAATGGTTCGTGCGCACCTGGACCGTAGAGAGTCCAGGTGCTGCGCTCCGGTTCCGGTTTCGCGGCATCTTTCACCAGCTGATTATGCCATGTCGACACTGATTCAACACGAATCGAATTCTTGCCCTTGACACAAGCTTCGGCGATGTCGCAGGCATACGGATAGCACCACAAGCCCCGCATTCTGCGTCCGTTTACCGTAACTTCGGCCCACGACTCAACTCTGCCGAGATCGAGAATAAGGGAGACGGGAACCTCTTCGAGCGTGAACATTCCATTGAAGGATTTTTCTCCTTTCACATCCCAACGGCAGATCTCCATCTTGGCCATATTTTTTTCGGGAACGATCTCGTCTTTTTCGCCAAACATCACGAAAAGCGATTCATTTTGCGCAAGCCTCCAATCGCCATCTTCCGGAGCTTTCCTGTATTCTCCAGAAACGGGATCAAAAACTCTGGCTGGACCTTTTGCCCGGAAATCGATCTTTCCGGAATATCCGTTGCTCCCGGCGGCAATAAAATACCAGTCTCTTTCTCCTTCTCTGCGATGATACCAAAGAAGTTCCCCGTTTCCGCAAGCCCGGCAATCCGGCGCCAATCCATTCACCGTATCGGATTCGCTTCCGCCCCGCACAACCTTCGCCCCGGCAGCTTCGAGCATGGAAATTCTCTTTTTGCTTTCAGGCAACAGATATGTCCGCTCGGGAATCCACAACACCGAATAGCTCATTCCATCAGGAAGCGCAATGCGTCCGTTCTTCACCGACAATCGGTTCATCAGCACGTCATTGTTCAGATAATCACATTTGAACATGTTTCCGGCAAAAAGGCCGCTCTCGTCCGGATGGTGTCCAAGACCGTCGCCCAGATACCGCAAAACATCGACGACCGGGTGCCCTGCCTCAAGACGTTTTGTGATCCGTGCAATGTATTCTGTAAATTCCGGCATGAACTTCCACCAAGTCTGTCCGCGCAGGAATGGAGTGCCGATGCGATTGCCAAACGACGATCCGGGCTTTTTCCATCCCATCTGCGGATTATGCGTGTAGGTATGAAACACCAGATACGTTACGCCTCTGGCAAATGCCCGGTTTGAGTTCGCCTTCAAATCGCGAAAGGTCGAACGGAACTCCAACGGCGCCTGCGTGAACGCCTCCGCCGCAATGCGTTTTTTCCCATAAAGATGGGCTGCTGAGACACATGGCCTCAATGGCTTGAAGTTCATGCTTCCTACGCCGATTTCCGCCGGCGGATGCCAGAATTCGCACATCGGAACATCGGCGTATTTCCAGTACGCGAGAATATCGCCGGCAAGTGCATCCCCAAATGCTGTTTCGAATTGAATCTCTATACCGTGCTCTCTGGCAAGTTCAGCCATCCGCCCGTAGTAATTGCGTTCCACGAGTCCGCCGATCGTCCTTCGCCAATCCAGCAGAAATTTCCACGTGGCTTCAGGTGAATCGATTACATAACCAAACACCGCAGGCAACCATGTCTCGAGTCGATAGCCGTTTTCCGCGTAAAATATCTTTGGCATCCCGTCTCGCCAGTTCTGGCGATAGCATTCCCAACTGTCGATCACCATCCCGTCCATCCTGCCTTTCAACGGTCCTTTAAGCAGGCGGCCGATATAGTCACGGAAATTGATCTCCGCGCCGCGCTGATCAAGCTTCGTGCATTCCCATCCTGTCGCCTTTTCCGGCGCCGGTCCGTTCTTGTGCAAGGCGTTTACATGCCCGATGCGCAAAATAATCCAATCGCAGGCTCCCTCTCCGGACCATTCTCCTTCAAATGCCGTCAGGTCTCGTATGCGAGACGAATCTACCCACGCCGCTTTCGACTGCCGGACCTTGCCCCGATCCACCAGCCCGCGAACCGTCCAGCCGGCCAATCCTTCCCAATTGTCCATCATTGCGCGTTCCGTGAACTCGACATTGCGCAGCCTCATTAAGCCTTTTCCCTTCAATGCCAATCGCCATTCGCAGGAAGACATCTCATCGCATGCAAGCGTCTGCATCACGCGCATACGGGTAGGATGCATGCGGTTATCCTGCCAATTCCCGGGCGGCATATCTTCTTCAGTCACGCATTTCCATCCGCCGTCAGGCATTCTCGCCTCGAACTTCACATGGCATTGAGGATCGTAGCTGCGGTCATGATTCAATACTGACGTGGAATCAATCTTCAGCGTGCGAATGACAACCGGTTTCCCAAAGCGATATATCCGCTCATTGCGATTAGTGGAAACAGAAAGCGGTTTAAGCGGGTCGTCACTGCCGAGAGGTGCAGGAAACGCAATTATCGCCACATCCTGATAATTGCGGTCTGGCACATCGTCAGCCATTCGAGAGCGTGGCAAACTCTTCAGCCCGATTGATGTCCCGGCGGGAACACGGGTTGCCGAAAAGACCAGTTCCCTCATGGCATCCTGCGGCTTGATCCATGGCCCGCCGCTCATCGACCAACCGGGACAATTCTGCATCCGGAATGTAAGATTCCGTTTTCCGCACTCGTTCGCAATGAATCCGACAAGCTCGTCCCACTTTGGACTCAAGCACTCTACAGGTTCTTTGACGCCCGGCCAAAGTCCATGCTTGGAGGACCCGTGAAAAAGGTGAATGCCGCGTATTCCGGCATACTTTATCGCGTCAAGGTCTGCGATAATCCCTTCCTTAGAGACATTGCCGCCTATAAGATGAAACCATGTTTCAGGGCGGCAGCAGTCGTCAGCATCGATTTTCTCTCCGCGTGCAACACCGCAAAGCAATGAAGTCAAGGCAGCCGCGAAAAAAGTATGTACATTCATGGCCGAAGAAGTTTTTTACCGGTTTCAGGCAGAATCCAGATGGGTTCCTGAGCAATGTCCAGAATGATTTTCCCTTCTGACACCACAACTCTTTTTGCGTTTCCGAATATATCGGCCATACGGACATTTGCCGCCGCCGCAGGCAGGGCGACGCGTTGCCCTCCGGGGCGTTCGCGCCACAGGCATGCCGCCTGGCCATTTTCGCCGTCCAGCAAATAACAACGATTGCCGTCGCCGCATTCAACTTCGCGGCAAAAGTCCTTTCTTCGGCAAATGCCGACGAGCGTATTCCATGCGCAGTACACGGCACGCGGATCAAGCCGCATTGTCAGCATTCCGTAACCATGTTCGTTTTCCTGCGGATTTTCGCCTTTGCTTCGCAGGTTATACCATGTGTAACCCTTAGCTCCCCGGCTCCATGAAAACAGCAATTTTTTCACCAGCGTCTCCGCCTGCACCTTCTCGCCCACGCCCTTTGACATCGACAGAGCCGTCTCATTCGCGTACCAAGGGATTTCAATTCCTATGTCACGCCGCATCGGCAGCAGATTTCCGTCAATCATATCGCGATACTCGCGATACGGACCGTGCCCGTGGAAACAATGCAGATCAAACGCGCGCCAACACCGCGACATCGCATCTCGCTGAAAAGTTCCCATAATCGGATTGTCGAAGCAGCAGAATCCCGAACTCATGAACTCGGCATCGGGATCGATCCTCCGCAACGCCGATGACGCAAGCTCTGCAAGCTGCACGTAGCCGGGAACCCGCAACGGGTGTTTCCTGCCCCAGTCGATATCCGGCTCGTTTTCGAACTCCCAGTACCTGACCCGTCCTTTGTATCGTGCAAAAGCCTTCTGGTATTCGGCCATGTTCTTTTCAATGTCCGGCTTGCCGTCCGGGAAGCATTTGGCATCGAGAATGAAATCGAAATCCATGCCGCGGGCGGAAAATATATCGACGATCTTATCGTACCACTCATAATCAGATGGCGATGTCGGTTTGAAATTCGTGCGCAGGACGTTCAGCCCGATTTGCGCCATCGCGTCCGCCAAGCGCACGATTTCCGCTTCGTTTCCGAAATATGGATTGAGGTGGCACACGCTGCCAAAACGGAATTTCGGTTCTTCCCCGGTTCGTCTGTCCGCGCCGACAGGATTGAAGTGCGCAAACGAACGCCTCTGTTCGGCCATGTCCGGCACTGCGCCGGGATGCGGACAGGACTTCATATCCACATAAAATACCCCGTACTTTTCAGGCACGGAGCAGCGGAACTTTTTCACTTCGCCCGGACCGAACGCCAACCGTTCGGAAACCGACCATCCCGCATCCGTACCGTTGACATCCAATAATTTCAGCGACACATTCATGACAAGTTCACTTCTGGTTATGTTGCGCACCCCGACTTCTACGCCCCGGGAGGCGCTGCGCGGATTTACGATTCTCGGCAATGTTCCTGTGTCGATTTCCAAAGAAAGCGCATCTGCAGGGCGTGCTGAATACTCCATCGAAACCCCGTGAATACGCACCGCCGTTCCCGCAACAGGCTTGAGCGCAAGGAAGTCGAATCCGCCCAGCGCAAAAACGCCGAAGGAATTCACCTTCCCGCGACGGTTGCGTTTTTCGAGTTTCTGCGGAAGCTGGACTCTGATGATATGCCGTCCGGGAGTTTTGAGTTCCGGCGCCGCAACCGGAAGCGTATGGACATTGCTGCCGGTGTCGATAATACGCAATGCCATCTTCCCGACAGGGTGTGTATTCTCCACGTCAACAATAAGTTCTCCGCTCTCGAACACCGGAAACTTCGGAGCAAGAGCCCCTTGAGGCGCTCCGAACCTCCAGAACAGAAAACCCAGATCCTTTCTGGGATTTTTGAGGGAAAGTTCTATAAATGAGCCTGCTTCTCCGATCTTCTGCACGCGCCGGACCTCGGTGTCTTCGACTCGAATGAGCATCGGAGCCGTCACGCGGTCATAAAAGGGTTTGAAAAGGCTGAACTTCTCTCTAATCGGCTTCACATCCATCGTCATCTCGCTCTTCGGCGCGAAACAGTCCGATGCCGCATAGTCTATCAGGCTGTCGAGCAGGGCAACTGCTTCGGGAGTGCCGTTGAGGAGATCAAGGCCAAACGCCATACAGGCCTTCCCTTTGCCGATCCTCGCCTGACCTATATGAAGCACGCAATTAGTGCCGCCTTCTCCCACCATCAGCATATCTTCCTGAGACAGTCCCTTGCAGGGGAGTGCAAGCCCACCATGCAGTACAAGCCGGAAAAGTAGCGGATTGAGAACTCCGTCGTGCGGCAATCCGGCCAATGCCGGATGATCTGCAATTGCCACGCCGGTCTGTTTTCCGAGCCACCACCAGCCAAGTCTTACGTTCGGCTTGCCGCCCATGTCCGCGAGCGTAACGACACGTTGGCCTCTATCCAAAGCCTCTTTCGCCAGCCGGGAACCGAACTGCGCCACTACAACATCCGCCTTTGCGGCATCTTTCTGCCCGAGCAGCCCCGGATAGAGTTTTTCAAGCGCACTGCGATATTTCTCAGCCGCCGCAACCCGGCGGTCTTCAGGTGTATTGCGTTTGGGCAGCAGCCAAATATCCCATGCATTCGAAACTCCGCCGAACTCCGCCTCGATCTTCGCCTTTACAGGTTTTGCAAAATGAGGAAAAACAATTTTCGCCGTTCCGATTTTCCTCGCGGGACCCAATGCCGTTTTCCCGGGAACGCTCATCCGTCCTTCAAGAATGCGCTTGCATCCATCCCTGGCGATTACCCGCCAAGCGAGAGAACCATTCTCTACCGGCTCATTCCCGTAGTGCGCGAAGAGAAAATCCGCCATCAGTGTATCGCCTCCGACAAAGGCGCGTTTCGTGTCCGGGATATCCAGCAGGAGAGACGATTGGCCGTTGAATCGCGCAAATTCCTCCACGGAGGCGCCGCCTCTTTTTTTCATCCAGAACGGATTTAAAAGTCCTTGCGCCGTGTAGATGCCGCGATCACCCCGTCTGTTCTCGACCACTACGTCAACCAATGTCCAGAACCAGTAGCAGTCACAATACGGATCGGCCCGCAGATGCTCGATACCCTGCTTCTGATAGTGCCGCTGAAGCGCGTGCTGCGCATTCTGAAGCTTATCGCCCCACTCCATGCCCAGACCGAATTTGCCCAACCATTCGGAACGCGCTTTCCGTGTTGCGGGCGGAAACCATATCCCCGTGTACAGACTCTCATCGCGGGAATCGCACTTGACGGCAAGGTTAAGATATTCGTGCGCGACGAAAGGGCGGCTGTAGTTTACGCGCCCCTTCGCCCACGGCAGCGAGTGAGTCTGACGGAAGTCAGCCGAATCGGGCGGATTGCTCCATTGGGCATCATTGCAATCCTGGCCGATCATCATGCGATCTTTATCTATGGATTTCACGTATTTGTACAACCGCCTGTCGAGAACAGGTCCGAATGATCCTTCATTGCCGGTACAGTAAATCGCAAACGACGGATAGCGCCTGTAGTTGCGCCACAATTCGGTAAGGTCGCGTTTGGGGTCAAACGACATCGCCTCGGCTGTGTTGTCCCCATAATACGGAATCTCGGCCTGAATCATGATGCCTGCCTCATCCGCCGCTTCGAAATATTCCGGCACCTCGCAATGGGTATGAAGCCGAACGAAATTAAATCCGGCTTTTCTGGCCTTCAGCAGATTGCGTCGGTGAAAATCCCTGTCCGCAGGTGTTATTCCGGTGATGGGATAAACCGCATCATCTCCAAATCCACGCAGAAAGAACGGCTTGCCGTTCAAAAAGAACTCCTTGCCCCTCACTTCAAATTTCCGCACGCCAAACCGCTCGCGGCGCGTATGGACAACGCAGCCGTTTTCGACGATATCAACCCTCGCCGTATACAAATTGGGATGTTCAGGCGACCAGGGACGGAATGATTTAAGCGGAAATCTGACGACTTGATGTCTCGACGGATAGAGCGGCTGCTCCTTCACGGCTCCGTCAACCGTGACACGAAGACGGCTTTGCGCGCCGAGTCGCCCTGCTGCGGGATGTCTGCAGATATCCACGTTCACCTCTGCGGCTCTTCCGTCAAAATCGCCGCGTACCCAGGCATCGTCTATGAAAGTGTGCGGTGTCGCCTCAATCTCAATATCACGATAGATGCCGCCCCATTTGTGCATGGCGCTCATCAGGCCTTTTCTGGACGGCCTTGATGTGGTCACTTGAGCGACTACGGTCGCATTCGACCCGGGTTGCACAAGATCTGTTATTTCATATTTATACGTACCGCAATAGTTTTCGTTCATCGCGACCTGATGTTCATTCACCCAGAACCAGCCGCACGCCTTTACGCCGCCGATCTTCAGCCAGATACGCTTTCCTTTCCAGCTTTTGGGGATGGGAACGGTCTTGCGGTAGCAGGCATATCCCACATGACAGTGGCGGATCGGTTTTTCGTTATTATCCCCTTTGATGTCCCAGCATTCGCTCATGCCGGGTCGGCCGACACCCTGAGCCTCCCAGCACGCCGGTACATATATCTTGCGTTCGCCAGGCCAATTCTTTTTACTGTACAGCCGGTCCTTCAGTTCCATTCCGTTGCGGCTTCCGCATCCCATTGTCGAAAACACCCAATCACCTCGCAACGAAATCACATTCCCTTTATCGTCCCCTAAAACAGGATTCACCACGGCAAGATGCTCTCTGCGCGCGCCCCATGTGTCAACCTCCTCGGTTTCAGGCAATTCCGCCGCCTGCAGGCCGGCACCGAGAACAAACACCCACATCGGAAATTTAACCGCACTCATACTTCAGCCGTCCTTCTCTTTACTGGATCACGACTGTTAAACCTTTGGGTGCGCTGCGCTCTTTCATGAAGCCGTCGGGAGAAAGCGCAAGTCCCGTAATCCTGATATCATCCAATTCCCCGATAAATTTCATTTCCGTCCCGCCTCGTGAGCCGATGTATAATACGCCGGAGTGCAGAAGGGTTTTTTCTGACGCTGTCAAAAGGTGCGTTTTGGCCGCCTCGCCATCAATGTAGAACCGAACGACGTTTTCATCGGTAGAGGACCGGTCGTACACAAGCGCATAATGATGCCACTTGCCATCCGTTGTTACTTGATTTCTCCAAGTGTTGTAACCGTCATTCATTTTGAATCCTGCGGAAATATAATCCGTCCATGGAGCATTGGCAAATATCCCGAACGCGCCGGGTTTGTTGTTATAGTCTGAGGCCTCCAACACTACGCTTTGAGCAGTTCCCCCGTTCTTCATGAACCATTCTATCGTCAGCGATTCGTAT
>JAGBFY010000103.1 GCA_017936245.1 Kiritimatiellia bacterium | reverse complement strand
GTAAGGATGCATGGGCCGAGCGGAAGTATCTCCATCGCCTTTGAGACGGGATCTGTGGTGGTGCCAGCCACATCGCTGACGATGGCGATGTCCTGTCCGGCGAAGGCGTTAACGAGCGTGGACTTGCCCGCGTTCCTCAATCCGAAGAACGCGATATGCACACGGTTCGCTTTCGGCGTTTCGTTCAGTCCGGCCATGTTCGGTTACAGGGATATCTTTTTGCCTTTGCCTGCGAGGGATGCGAGGTTGCCTGAAAGGACGATACGCGCAAGCGGTTCGGAATAGTCGAAGTTACAGACAGCAGGACGTCCGCCGCGGGCCGCAACGAAGAAGTCCTTCATGTGCGTCATGTGCTTTTCGCGCGGGAATATCTTCGGTATGTCGCCGAGCTGCTTCTTGAAGGAGGTTGGTGCGAACACGAGTCCGCTGCCGGAGCCGATACGCATCGCACCGTTCTCCCCGACGACAACGCCGCCGGTCGCGCCGAGGTTAACGCCGTATTTTTTCTCGAGTTCTTCCACGACCGGCGGACGGTTCGCCCACTGTGACTCCCGCACCTGGTCGTTGGATCCGATGTGCGTCTTGTCGGGAGCGACCCCCGGCTTCACTCCGTCGAACCAGTGCATCGTCACCGGACCGTGCTTTGAGCCGCCTTCGAACTCCCAGCGGAAACGGGTGCTCACATCCCACGATCCTTCGCCGCCGGGAATGTTCTCAACCATCTCCACGTTTTTGGGTGCGCCGAGGCCGAGCCCCCACATGAAAGGGTCGAAGATGTGGGTGGCCATGTTACCGATGGAACCGTTTCCGAGCGCATGCCACGCATGCCATCCGTGCGGGTGCATCGTTTCGCGGTATTCGACCTTTGCGGTTCCCCGGTACGCCTCCCAGTTGAAGCCCTTGGGTATCGCCGCAACCGGAGGCTTGACGGCATAGGCGTTCACACGGTCGGTCCAGCACCAGATGTCGCTGATCCTTTCGAGAGCCCCGGCCGCGAGATATTCCGCGAAACGGCGCACGCCTTCATCGTTGTGGCCCTGGTTTCCGACCTGGGTGGCAACGCCGTACTTGCGTGCGGTTTCGCGCATCACCTTTGCCTCTTCGATGGAGAACGCCATGGGCTTCTCGACATATACGTGGAGCCCTTTCTCCATCGCCATGATCGACGCCGGCGCATGATGTAGGTTGGTCGTGGCGACTATTACCGCATCCAGTTCGCCGGACATCTTATCCAGCATCTCGCGATAGCAGGGGAATGTCCTTATCTTCCTGACGGTTTCGGTCTGCCCGTAGCCTTTCAGGATTTCAAACAGCTTCCCGAAAACGGAAGGGTCCGGATCCGCCATCGCAACGATCTCCTCCTGCATCGCATTGAGGATGAGCGAACGCATGCGCGCACCGCAGCCTATGAGTGCGACGCGCAGTTTGCGCCCGGAAACAGGGCGCGTAATGGAAAAGGACGGAAGCGCAGCCAACGCGCAACCGCCGAACATGAATGAGCGACGTGAAATTTTCATAACCGACAATTATATCATGCCTTGAGAGCTGTTCCATCTGTCACGACGCGTTTTTTTTTTGTAGAGACACTTGCAAAACCTAGGAGGGCGAACGCCCCTATTGTCCGTGATGGTTTGGAGTGTCCACAAATCCACACAGATACTCACAGATTGATTTGTGAGGATGAGTGCAGATTTGTGGGCTGACCACTAGCGACTGACGACTCACTCCCCGATGGAGACGCGGTGCGCGAGTTCGGCGCCGTCCTCAAAGACCAGCGTCACGGTCGCACCGGCGGAGGGGTCGAACGTGAACGACGCATCCATGCAGACGCCTTCCATCCTCGTCACGGGATCCGCGAAGGTGACC
>JAGBFY010000102.1 GCA_017936245.1 Kiritimatiellia bacterium | reverse complement strand
CCGGCGAACTGGTGAAGATCTGCGAGAAGGAATTTAGCTGGAAGAGAACAACGACCTATACATCCTTAAAGCGCCTTTGCGAGCGAGGTGTGTTTCAGAGCCAGGACGGTATTGTTACGGCCTTGATTTCCCGCGAGGAGTTTTATGCGATGCAAAGCGAGAAGGTTGTGGAGGAATCCTTCGACGGTTCTCTGCCTGCATTTATTGCGGCGTTTACAAAGCGGAAGGCTCTTTCCGCAGAGGAGGTTGCGGAGATCCGGAAGTTGATCGACGCTGCTGGCAAGGAGGGGTAATAATGTTTGTCCCAATCGTCAATACCAGTATTTCTGCCAGCTGGCTCATCCTTGCCATTATTGTGATCCGGTTTGTGTTTAAGAAAATGCCGAAGGCTATGACCTGTGCCCTTTGGGGGCTGGTGGCGATCCGGCTGATCTGTCCGTTTTCTATCGAAAGTCCGTTTAGTCTGGTTCCGAGTGCTGAGATCATCCCGGAAGAAGTCCTCTATATGGAAGGTGCGCAGTTGCATGATCCGGTGGAATTCAACGGAATCGAAGCTCCAACCATTCAAGAAACTGTCGGCGAAGCGGTTGGTGAAACGGTATCGCAGGTACAGACTTTTGATGTGTACGGCACACTCATTTGGCTTGCAGGAATGGCAACGATGCTTATATATGCGCTTATCAGCTATCTGCGACTGCGGCACCGGGTCATAGTGTCCATCAATGAACGGGACAACATCTGGCTCTGCGACCAGATCGACTCTCCGTTTATTCTTGGAATGTTCCGCCCCCGCATTTATATGCCGTCCGGAATGGCGGAGGAGCAGGCGGCCTATGTAATCGCCCATGAGCAGGCGCACCTGCACAGGCATGACCACTGGTGGAAACCTGTTGGTTTTCTGCTACTCTCGGTATATTGGTTCAATCCTCTGATCTGGGTAGCATATATTTTGCTCTCCCGCGATATTGAACTGGCCTGCGACGAAAAGGTAATTCGTTCTATGGAAACAGCAGATAAGCAAGCCTATTCGGAGGCGTTGCTCGTCTGCAGTGTGAACCGCAGGATGATTGCGGCCTGTCCGCTGGCCTTTGGAGAAGTCGGCGTGAAGGCACGCGTGAAGTCTGTTCTGAACTATAAAAAGCCTGCGTTTTGGGTGGTTGTTGGATCGGTAGTGATTTGTGCCGTTGTAGCCGTATGTTTCCTGACGGATCCAGCCGAAGAAAAGACGGAACCATTGGGAGAAACGGTTTCGTGGATACACGCACCTGACGGTGTCGCGTGGCACGCAGCAATTCACTTCAACTTCAGACTTGAGCATACGCATATCGAAGCATCCTGTGATAGAGGTATGCTGTGGGATTTGTACTCTGAAGATAAGCCGGAGGCGCAGGCGATTCGATTTGAAAGTGGCAACCCTGTTTGTTGGACGCCTATCGGAGAGAATGCAGAAACCTTTGCAGAAGACGCTGAAATCGTGTTTACAATTTACAATGGTAACGATGAACTGTATTCTGGCAAATTAAAACTGGTTCGTGTAGATGAAAGCGGTGATACGGCATCTTATGAAGCGGTGCTTGTAGAGGGCGTGGGTTTGACTCTGTTGAATGCAGATAACGGTATTGGTGGTGTCGTTACAGCTTCTGATTACTCTGAGGCATTCTGCAACCATATGCCCGGTTCGTATATCTCTACAAAGT
>JAGBFY010000101.1 GCA_017936245.1 Kiritimatiellia bacterium | reverse complement strand
TGTAAAGACGGTCTCCAACGACGGCGATCTCATCCTTCCCGAACTGCAGAAGAACAGGAGTGAGGAGGGATGGCGAAGGCTTGCCGAACACATGCGAGGGCTTCATGCCGTTTGTCGCCTCAAGGAACTTGAGCATTCCGCCGACATCCGGGATAGGACCTTCCTCCGAAGGACAGCAGTTATCCGGATGCGTAGCAACGAAATCGATAGGGCCGCCAGGAACAGTCTTGAGACCAACCTCGGCGTTGCCGCCGTTGCGCATATTCCAGAGCGCCGTAAGACGGCGAAGCTTCTCGTACGTGAGTTCACGGTCGTAGGCGAGGGCGGCAAGCTCGTTGCGTTCAGGGTCGTAGCCGAACGTCACGCCGACATCCCGAAGACGCTCGTCCATATGCTTCACGACAGCATCGCTCGCCACGAGATAGACGCTCTTGTACCCCTTCTCGCGGATGTACTCCTCAAGCGTTATGAGCGGAGTCAGTATCTGATCCGGCTCGACGGGAATGTTCGCGCCGGCAATCTTCTTCATGTACTCCGCAGGGGTCTTGGACGTGTTGTTCGTGAGATAGAAGAAACAGAACCGCCCGCTCTTCGTGTTCTCGATAACAAAGTCCACGGCAGGCTTGATGGGGTTTGGCCCCATGAAGAGCGTACCGTCCAGATCGCAGACGAACGCGCGTTTGTTTGCAATGTCAAATGTGCCCATGAATAAAAACCTTTCTCTTTTCCATTTCGGTCACGCGGGACGCGTGACCCTACCGAATCAGTGTTCGCCGTCAGCCGCAGGATCGAGCGCCGGAAGACCGGTGCGCACGCGGAAGTCGTAGAAGCGGTTGCGCCCTTCGCACGCCGTTATTCCGGCATAGAAGCTCTCCGGGAGGGATTCATCCTGATATCCGAAGTGATGGCCGCCGCAGTATATATCCATCTGCACCTGTCCGCGGCGCTTCTCAAGCGTGACCTCGAGATCGTACTTGCGCTTCGCCTCGAACGGTGCGCGCAGGAACGCCGCAAGGTGCCACTTCGCCTTGCCGTCCTCAAATACGTAGTGCCACACGTTTATGCCCTCGTTGTACAGCACAATCTCGTGATGTTCACGGAATTCCGGACGCCCCTTGTCGTCTTCGCCAAGACGCGGCGCTATCACAATCAGCGGAGCCATGAGATGGTCAAAACTCATCACAGACGAAATCTTTGCCTTCGCCTCGAACTTCTTGCCATACACCATGCTCGTGTAGATGTCAGTCACATGGTTGGCGTAAATCTCCTCATCCGGAAGATCCGGGCACGGATTGAGGATATGGTCATCCTCCTGGACAAAATCCTTCACGTATTCCCAACGCGAACTTTTCACATTGATCCATTCGTCGCGGTTCCACTTGCCACGTCCGAAATCAACGCGCAATGCCTCTATTCCTTCATTGTTCATATCTCAATGGCTCCTTTTCTCAAAACATCGATTCCACCGTCCGCGCACACGCGCACGACCGTGGACGCCACGCCGCCGGGCGACGCACCGTCATCAACCACCAGATCGGCAGAAAGCCCAACATCCGCCAACGCCTGCGGCGCATCAGTCGCAGGGCTTCCGCCCGAAAGGTTCGCGCTCGTCACACGCAGAACACCGCCGCACTTCGCAAGAAGACTTCGCGTCCATGCATGATCCGGAACTCTGAACCCCTCTTCGCCGAGAACCATCGTGAGCGCCCCTGGCCAATGTCTGCCGGCAAGCTGCGCCGCCTTGTCAGGAAGCGGAAAGCCAAACGCCTCGACTGCCGCCGCATCAGAGGCGAGAAGCGCAATCTTCTTTCCGCTCTCGCGTCCCTTTATCGTGTACAACCGCTCGACGGCATCCGGAAAGCCCGGATGCGCAGCGAGCCCGTACACCGTATCCGTGGGAATCACAGCCACGCCACCGGCATTCAGAACCGCCGCCGCTTCATCAAGGGACGCATCGTTGCAGGGAATTATTTTCATCATTCCTTGAAGTCGTTGCGAAATTCGGAAACCGACTTGCGCGAACGCGCCTTCATGAATATCCTGAGCGGAGCGCCCTCCAGACCGAATCTCGCACGGATCGCCTTCTCGATGTACGACTTGTAGGCTGGGGTCACAAGCTTCGGGTCGTTCACGAAGAGACGAATCGTCAAAGGCGCAGTGCCCACCTGAAGCCCATAATACACCTTGAGACGCCGCCCGTTCCTCATCGGTGCGAGCGTTTTTTTGGTGGCGACCTCGATGGTGCGGTTCAGCACGCCCGTCGGCATCTGCGTCTTCACGCTGGAGGCGACGGCATCGATGGCATCGACCGTGCGCCGGATGTTGTAGCCCGACTTCGCCGAACAGAAAACAATCGGCGCGAACGTAAGAAACGGCATCATCTTGCGGATGGCGTCAGTAGCCTCCTTCTCGGTCATGCCCTTCGCGACGGCCAGATCCCACTTGTTCATCAGCACCGCGCAGGCCTTCTGCGCATCGATGATCTTGCCGGCAATGCGCATGTCCTGACGGGTCGGTCCAATCTCGGACTCCATCGTAAGCAGCACAACATCGGCCTCTTCGATTGCCTTCTCGCTTCTGAAGAGGGAGAAGTTATCCACACTCGTCTTGGACATCTGCGTGTGGCTCTTCATGCCCGCGGTATCGACAAGCGTGTAGTGGCGGGCTGTCGGGCCCTCTCCGATGGTGAACGGCACGTCCACTGCGTCGCGCGTCGTGCCGGGAATGTCGGACACGATCACGCGTTCTGCGTTCAGGAGGCGGTTGATGTAGGAACTCTTGCCCGCATTGGGACGCCCTACAATCGCAACACGCAGCGGCTTCGCGATTGTGGACTCCTCCTGCGGCGGCAGTGCGCCGACGATATGCTCCACAAGCGACTGCATCCCGCGTCCATGCTCCGCCGAAACGTTGAACACCTTCATGCCGAAACGCGCAAACTCGTCGGACTTTTCGTCATCCTCGGGACGGTCGCACTTGTTGGCGGCTATTACGGTGGGACATCCCGACTCGCGGACGCGCTTCAGCACCTCTTCATCAAGAGGCGTTATGCCGCTCTTAACATCGACAACAACCACGCAAAGATCGGAGTCGCCGACAGCAAGCGCAGCCTGAGCGCGAGTCTCCTCCGCAAACGGATCCTCCGACCCGGGAGTCCTGTCGAACGCGATGCCGCCAGTATCAACCAGCATGAAACGTTTTCCAAGAACCGTCACCTCACGCGCAACGCGATCGCGCGTAACACCGGGCTGATCGAACACAATCGCGATGCGTTCACGTGCAATGCGGTTGAAAAGAGCAGACTTGCCCACATTCGGGCGCCCAACTATTGAAACTGTAGCCATAAGCCAATACCATATCTCGTATAAATGAAAACCCTGACATTATACCACATTTAAGCAATGTACTCGTTCCCTCATGCATCGGGAGAACGCAAGGAGCGCGAAGGAATGCATTGTCCGTGCTGAATCGGCTTCCAGCGGCGCACCGGGAACACAAGCGTAAACAGCGCAGAGGCCGACAGCACCAAAGAGAACAGAGGGAATGTCACGATTGGAAGCAGTCCCGGTCTCCCCTTTCTATCCGAGAGCGCGATTGAAATTGCTGCGGTCAACCAACCCATAACAAAGACGAGCAGAACAAAACCAGCAAACATCTGAAACGCCTGTGCACAAGGATGTCCAGCGTACAATTTGATAACAAGCGCAATGACATTCGCAAAATGAATGAACGCGACCGAAAATCCGGTAAGGATTGAAAAGAAGCTGTCAAAAAGGCGAAGGGACGGTTTGCGCAGCAACTTTGCGATCCAAGGGATTGAGTATATGCGCACAACCTGCCAACCGCCCGTCTCCCACCGGCAAAGCTGACGCCACATCGCCGACAGAGTGACCGGCTGTTCGTCAGAGTAGCCCGCTCCTCCGACATACGCGACCCGTCTTCCGGCAAGGTTCCCCTGAATGGTAAACTCCACATCCTCCACCATTGTCCTGGTACACCATCCGTCAGCGCCCAAAGCCGAAAGCAGAAAAGCAAAACCGGTTCCGGTAAGCTTGCCGGACAACCCCAGATTCGTTCGCACCCTGTTCGAGAGCTCGTTCATCATTGCCCAATAAACGGCATACCACCCAGAGATCACGTTTTCGCCAACATTCGACGCTCGGCGGCATCCTGTAACGACGCACTCGCCATCATTAAGGGCATCATTAACAGCATCGAACCATCCGCTATCCACAGTATTGTCCGCGTCGAACACTGCCACGGCGTCGAAACCACCCTGTTCACGGACCCGTTCAATTCCCCAGGCAAGCACATCGCCCTTACCTGAACTTGGAGTGGATTTCTCCCATACCGTTGCACCAGCGGCACGGGCAGCCTCAGCGGTTCTGTCGGTGCAGTTGTCGGCAATCACAAAAACCTTTCGCCGATCCTCAGGATACAAAGCATCGAGAATGCTCCGCACAGGCAGTTCTATTACGCGCTCTTCATTCCTTGCACATATCAAAACCGCGAAACGCAGTTTCCTTCCGGCCACCGGATGCTGCCGTCCCTTGCGGATCAAGCCTATGACGAGCACCAATGTCGACCAAAAGAACACTGCGCTGAGCAGGCAGCACAGCAGATCGAACAGCAATGCGAACGAAAAGCTCTCCATTGATCACCGTCAACCGTTAGCAACTATTCGAATGATGCGCCCAATCCGTCACTTGTCACTCGAAGCGTATCGATGCAGCGCGACCATGTGCATCAAGGCCTTCAACCTCAGCGAATGCCTCGATTGTCTTCTTCGTCTCGGCGAGATCTTCCTTCGTGAACGCCACGAAACTGTGGCGACGGCGGAAATCATCTGGCGTGAGGCCGTTGAACATGTTGGCCGCGCCGCCCGTAGGCAGCACATGCGAAGGTCCTGCGACAAAGTCACCGGCGGACTCCGGAGTCCATGCACCGGCAAAAACGGCACCTGCCGACCTCACCCCCTTCATGAGCTTCAGCGCATCCTTGCACATAATCTCAAAGTGCTCTGGAGCGAAGCGGTTCACGAGTTCAAGACCTTCCGTGAGGTTGGGCGTAACGGCGAAAAGGATTCCGTCACGGTCAATCACGCGCTTGATTATCTCTTTGCGGGAAAGAGTTTCGGTTTGGGCGAGAAGTTCTTCCTTCACCTTCTCCGCGAACGCCTTAGATTGCGTAACAAGAAGCGACTTCTCCCAACCGCTTCCGTGCTCCGCCTGGGAAAGAAGATCCGCCGCCACCCAGCGGGCATCCACGGTGCCATCCGCAAGGACGGCTATCTCGCTCGGTCCAGCCACCTGATCGATTCCCACATACCCGTACACCTGGCGCTTCGCCGCAGTTACATACGCATTGCCTGGACCCACAATCTTCTGCACCTTCGCGCAGGACTTCGTGCCGTACGCCATCATTCCGATGGCCTGAATGCCGCCAACTCGATATACCTCCGTAACACCGGCGAGCTTGAGCGCATAGAGAAGAACCGGATTGATCTCGCCCGTCTTTCCGGCAGGCGTGCAGGCTACAATCTCCTTGACTCCGGCCGCACGGGCAAGTGTGACCGTCATCACGGAAGTGGATGCGAGCGGAGCCGTGCCGCCAGGCACGTACACACCGACTCGATCCATCGGCGAGAAGAACTCGCCTGCACTTCCTCCACGAGGGGTCTTCATCGTCCAAGGCTTACGCAAAGATTCCTTGGAGAACCTCATGACACGCGTATAGGCATCCTTTACGGCGCGCTTGAGGGAAGGAGACACTGCGGCATCTACATTCTTCATCTCGGCGGCCGACACACGGAACTGCTTGGGCTGCAGCTTGGCGCCCTCAAACTTCGCCACATATTCGGCAACAGCCTCATCCCCACGTGCACGAATGGCGGAAAGCACCTCGAACGCCGCCTTTTCAGCCTCCTCCGGAAAAGCGCTGCGCTCAAGGAACTCCGTGACGGCACGGTTCTGGCGCTTAGAGACCGACCAATCAACAATTCTCACCATATCTGAAATCTCCTTGTCTTCTTGACTTGTTGGCGTTGAATTATACCATACTCCATGGTCTATTCAGCGGATTTGCGGCGGACGCTTCCGCTGAAGCGTCCACGGGAAAGAAATGCAGCCGCAAGCAAAAGCACAAGACCCGGCACAAGGAAGAAACCGAAACGTTCAGTCGCCCGCAGTTCCTCTTCCTCTGCCTGTTCCTTCGCCGCCACCTGACGCAGGAAGCGGCGGTATATCGCCCCTAGCGTGGTCTCTGCGGTTCCCGCCGTTGCGAGCGGCACGTAGCGTCCGTCCGATGCGGCGGCAATCTCGCGCAGAGCCTTCTCTTCGAGCTTCACCTTAACCGGCTGTCCCTTGAACATCTGGACGCCCGAACCCGACGCATCCGGAAGCGTGGTTTCGCGGCGAGGGTCGCCGAGTCCGACAGTGAAGATCGGTATGCCGCGCTTCTTTGCCACCGCAGCTCCTTCAAGCGCGTTGTTGCGCAGATCGCCGCCGTCCGAAACAAGAATGATCGCGTTATGGTCGTCCATCGTCGGATCCAGCGCCTGCAGCGCGGTGCGTATCGCAGCGCCAAGATCGGTTTCGCCGCGTGGCGCGGATTCGGGCGTTGCAGTTTCAAGCGCGGAGCGGAGAAACGCACGGTCGGTCGTAAGCGGACACAGCAGAACGCCCTTCTGGCGGAACGCGACAAGTGCGCATCTGTCGCCTTCAAGTGAATCGACGAGATCGGCGATATCGGCCTTTGCGCGCTCAAGGCGGTTGGGGCGCACATCTGCGGCGAGCATGGAACGGCTCACGTCAAGAGCAACCACAACATTCCGACTCTTCGCCGCCACAACCTGCGTGCTATGCCCCCACTGCGGACGCGCCGCCGCGAACAGGCAGAGCGCAAGACCTGAGAGAAGAAGCATCGCCTGCACAACGAACGTTTTCGGCCTGTTCGGAAGCAAGCGACCTTGAAGAGCGGGTGCGACCAATCCTCTCAAGCGAGCCTCGGAACGGGCGCGGAGAAACGTCCAGAACGCACCCGCCACGGGAACGAGCAGCACAAGCACAAGCATCCATGGATTCACGAACCGCATTACACAAGCCTCCTTGACGCTGCCATCTGAAGCGACACCGCCGCCAGCACAAGCAACGCACCGGCAAAAAGGAACGGCGGAAAATACTCGCGGTAACGCTGGAACACCGTACGGTCGAGCGTGGTCTTTTCAAGCTGGTCGATCTCATCTAGAGCGGCTTTGAGACCCTTTGCGTCCCTCACGCCGAAATAGCGGGCATTGGTCTTCTTCGCTATCGATTTGAGCTGGGATTCATCAAAGGACATATTGGCGTACTGCACAGTAGTGCGTCCGAACACATCCCTTGCCCTGAATGGAGTGCGCGACGAATGCGTTCCCACGCCTATCGTATATACGCGTATGCCGAGCTTCGCCGCTGCCGCTGACGCGTCATCCGGCTCGACCGCGCCGGTATTGGATACGCCGTCAGAAAGAAGAATCACAATGCGAGACTTAGTTTCGGCGTTCTTGAGCCGCGCCAACGCAGTGGCGAGTCCGTCGCCGACAGCCGTCATCGTTTCGTCCCTGTCAACGATCTCGCCGTTCGCATCAAACTGCATTGCCGGCACCTGCACACCCTTCAAGACATGCAGCAGCGCCTCATGGTCTGCCGTGAGCGGAGAAAGCGACGACGCATATCCGCCAAATGTGATGAGACCAATGAGATCATCCGGACGCGCCTCCACAAACTTCGCGAACAGTTCCTTGACAACATCAAGACGCGTCTTCGCGGCGTTTACGTCGCGTATATTTGACGGTGAAAGGTCCAGTGCCTCCATCGAACCTGAGACGTCCACCGT
>JAGBFY010000100.1 GCA_017936245.1 Kiritimatiellia bacterium | reverse complement strand
TGGTGCGCTGTGTGGTCTTGGGCAGACGGCTCCGAACCCTGTGCTTACGACCATCCGCTACTTCCGTGACGAATACGACGCTCACATCCGCGAGAGGCGTTGCCCGGCGCACGAATGTGCGTCATTGCGTACATTTGCCATTGATCCAGAGAAATGCAAGGGCTGCACGCTTTGCGCAAAGAAGTGTCCGGTCGGCGCAATTTCCGGTTCGCTCAAGGTTCCGCATGTCATCGATGCGGCAAAATGCATCAAGTGCGGTGCGTGTGCGGAGGCTTGCAGGTTCGGCGCTGTGCTTCTGTAGAAACCTTTATGGCGACGGTTGTTTTCAATAGGGTTGGCAAGGTCTATGCGCGTGGCGATGCGCCTGCGGTGGACGGCTTTTCGCTTGAGGTTACCGATGGAGAATTTCTCGTTCTTGTCGGGCCGTCCGGTTGCGGCAAGTCCACGACCTTGCGCATGGTTGCGGGGCTGGAGCTGCCAACGTCTGGCAGCATATCGATAGGCGGACGCGACGTTACGAACCTGCCTCCGAAGGATCGCGACATCGCGATGGTGTTCCAGAACTACGCGCTCTATCCGCACATGACCGTGCAGGAGAACCTTTCCTTTGCGCTGAAGCTGCGCAAGGTCCCTAAGGATGAGATTCAGCGCCGCACCGCCGCCGCCGCTGAGACGCTTGGACTGACCCCGTATCTCAAAAGGCTTCCAAAGGCTCTTTCGGGCGGGCAGCGTCAGCGTGTCGCGCTGGGACGAGCGATAGTGCGCAATCCGAGCGTATTCCTGTTTGACGAACCTCTTTCCAATCTTGATGCGAAGATGCGCGTTGAGATGCGAGCGGAGATTGTGCGTCTCCATCGCCGTCTTGGTGCGACTATGATCTACGTCACCCACGACCAAACGGAGGCAATGACTATGGGGACGCGCATAGTCGTCATGAACGGTGGCCGCATACAGCAGGCGGCACCGCCTATGGAAGTGTATGAGCGTCCCGCGAATACTTTTGTCGCCTCTTTCATCGGAACGCCGCCGATGAATCTGTTCCCTGCGGGAATGCTGGATCTTGTCAGGACTGTTGGTGTGCGCCCTGAAAATATACGGATTGCTGCTGGGGAAACGGCCGATGGCAAGGGGATCCCTGCGTCCGTCGATCTAATTGAGCCGCTTGGAAGCGAGACTCTTGTGCATTGCGTAACGGAGACAAGGAAGGTAAAGGTCACGGTCCGGGTGCAGAATGGCGTAGGTTCGGCGGTGAATGTCAATTCGGGAGACAGGGTTGTTCTTCTGCCGGACATGGAAAAGGCTGTCGTTTTTGACAGGGAAGGGAGATAACGGCAATGGATATGGCTTATTTCGACAAGGCGGCGGATTTTCTTTCTGACGAGTGCTTCAGGCTGCCGCCCGACCTTGCAATCATCCTTGGTAGTGGCTGGGGCGATGCGCTCGAAAAAGACAAGGTTCTCTGCCGCATTCCATATGCGGACATCCCGGGCATGGGGGCCCCGACAGTGGTAGGGCATTCTGGGGAGTTCATTCTCTACGAGCATGCGGGCAAGAGGATTGCCGCGTTTTCCGGTCGTCGCCACTGGTATGAGGGAGTGGGCTGGGAGGCTGTCGTCCTTCCCGTGGAGCTGGTGCGGCGCATGGGCGGCGAATCTATTTTGCTAACGAATGCGTCCGGCGGAATCAACCCCGCTCTTAGGCCCGGTGATTTCGTGATCGTCAAGGACCATATAAACACGGTTTCGATCAATCCGCTTATCGGACCACACGTCAAGGAGTGGGGTGCGCGTTTCCCTGACATGACAGAGATCTATTACAAGCGCTATCGCGAACTGATGCTTGCGGCGGCGCGTCGTCTTGATCTCCGCGTGATGGAGGGTGTGTATGCCTTCACGAGCGGTCCAGTGTACGAGACTCCTGCCGAGATACATGCCTACGATCACATGGGTGCGGACATCGTTGGAATGAGCACGGTTCCTGAGGCTGTGTTTGCAAAGGCCTGTGGAATGCGTGTCGCTGGACTCTCGCTTGTCTCTAACTATGCTGCCGGCATATCGTCCTCGCCTTTGACACATGATGAGGTCATTGCCGCATCGGCTGCGGCGAAGCCCATCATGGCAAAGCTTCTTGATGGTTTCGTGCTTTCACTTTGAACTGCCTTTGCTGAAATGTCCGCTGTTGTTAAACCAAAGAATAGAGGAGTGAGGCTTGCCGTCGGTTTCTTTGACGGTGTGCATCTGGGGCACAGGCGGATACTTGCCGGGACGGACGCGGTGCTGACATTCCGCAACCATCCGCTGTCTGTCTTGGATCCGGCGCGTACCCCGGCCTTGCTGATGGATGTGGATGAGCGCATATCCATGCTCAGGACAGTCGGGACGAAAAGGCCGCGTGCCGTGCATGCGATTAAATTCACTAAGAGATTTGCGTCCATGCCGCCGGAGGATTTCGTTTCCTATCTTCGGCGCGAATTCCCGGATCTTGAACGGGTGCATTGCGGCGGCAACTGGCGTTTTGGCGCTAACGGAGCGGGGACACCTCAGACTCTGAGGGATTTCGGATTTTCCGTAAAGGTGTCGAGATACGCAAAGTACGGAGATGAAGCGATATCTTCCACGAGGATACGTGCGGCTCTTGTCGAGGGTGACATCGAGCTTGCCAATGCGATGCTTGGACGCAGGTTCTCGGTTTCAGGATGTTCAGTTCATGGTAAGGGGGTCGGATGCAAACTTGGCGCTCCCACACTCAACTTTGAGGTGTCAATTCCTTTGAAGCTTGGCGTGTACGTGGTGGACACGCCGTACGGACGCGGCGTTGCGAACTACGGTATTGCGCCTACCATGGGCGGAAGAGCATGGAAGACCCCTGTTCTGGAAGTTCACCTTCTGGATGGAGCCGGCATGGTAAGTGGTGTCCCCGCAGACCTGGTTAGGGTTGAATTCATCAGGTTTTTGAGACCTGAGCGTAAATTCAGCAGCACGGTCGCTCTGGGCAGACAGATTGCCGCCGATGTCAGGGCTGCGCGGTCGGCGTTATGATATAATATAAGGCATGAATACAGCAGAGATAATACACGGATTGGCGGTAAATGCACGCGCAGCGGCGGCGAAGATGCGCGCATTCACCACGGAGAGGAAGAACGAGGCTCTTTTTGCCATTGCAGACGCCCTTGAGGCGATGAAGCCGCAGATTATCGCGGCGAACGCCGAAGATGTTGCGGCAGGGCAGGCTAATGGTCTTTCGGCGGCTCTTGTTGACCGTCTTACGCTTACGGATGCCCGGTTTAAGTCGATGGTGGATGGAGTGCGCCATGTCGCAACTCTTCCGGATCCCGTAGGTGAGCAGATATGGGAGCGTGACCGTCCGAGCGGAATACACATCCGCAAGGTGCGCCAGCCCTTCGGTGTGATAGCAGTCGTGTTCGAGTCTCGCCCGAATGTGTTTGTAGATACGGCGGCGCTCTGTCTAAAAACGTCCAACGCTGTGATTCTTCGTGGAGGCAAGGAGGCGTTCAAGTCCAATCAGGCGCTGAATGCCGCTGTCCGTGCCGGACTTGAGAAGTCCGGTCTGCCTATGGATGCCGTGCAGATGGTTGAGACGACCGACCATGCCGGAGTCACTGAGCTGGTTCGTTCCGTCGGGCTTATCGACGTTGCGATCCCCCGCGGCGGAGAGCGGCTTATCCGCGCAATGTGCGAGGCGGCTTTGATCCCTGTTCTCAAGCACTACAACGGCATATGTCATGTGTATGTGGACGACAAAGCTGATCTCGGCATGGCGCTTTCGATTCTCGACAACGCCAAGACGCAGCGTCCCGGCACATGCAACGCGGCGGAATGCCTGCTTGTTCACGAGAAGCTTGCTCCGATGTTCCTGCCGATGGTCAAGGCATGGGCTGCAGACAAGGGTGTGACCCTTCATGACGATGGAGTCGGCGTTGAGTATCTCTCGATGGATATCAACATCGCCACCGTCAAGGGCGTTGAGGATGCAATCGAGTTCATCAACGAGCATGGCTCGCACCATTCCGACTGCATTGTCACTTCGGATAAGGAACGCGCCGATCTCTTCCTGCGCGATGTCGATTCGGCGGCGGTCTACTGGAATGCTTCCACCCGCTTCACCGATGGTGCGGAATTCGGTATGGGTGCGGAAATCGGCATTTCCACGGATAAGCTCCATGCGCGTGGTCCAATGGGGCTTGAGGAGCTTACAACCTATAAATACACAGTGACTGGAGACGGCACCATCAGAGGATAGTTCGTCGTTCGATTGAAAGGAAGATTTGAGATGAAAGACGCACATCGTCATGTTTTTACGTCGGAATCGGTCTCGGAAGGCCATCCCGACAAGGTTGCCGACCAGATATCGGATGCCATTCTTGACGCATGTCTCGCAAAGGATTCCAACGCTCGCGTGGCCTGCGAAACGATGGTTGCTCCAGATCTTGTCGTTAACGCCGGTGAAATCACCTGCCGCGGATTCAAGGATATCGATACAGGCGCCATTGCGCGGAAGGTCGTGAAGAAGATCGGTTACGATTGCGCGGCAGAAGGATTCTCCTGGGAGTCGCTCACATACATGAGCGCACTTCACGGACAGAGTCCCGACATAGCGCGCGGCGTGAACCGCAAGACCAAGGCGAAGCAGGGCGCGGGCGATCAGGGCATGATGTTCGGTTACGCAACGAATGAGACGAAGGAGCTGATGCCTGCGACGATCATGTATTCCCATTCGCTGCTGGAGCATTTCGCCAAGCTTCGCCGCAGGGGTGTGCTGCCGTTCCTGCGTCCGGATTCCAAGGGGCAGATATCGGTCGTGTACGAGGATGGCAAGCCTCTCTCAATCGAGACCGTCGTGCTCTCTCATCAGACAACTGAGGAAGGTGCGAACGCCAAGTGCTATGCCGCGATGAAGGAGGCGGCCTATGCGTTCCTCTCCAAGACGAAACTCCTCACAAACCGTACAAAGTTCTACATCAACCCGACTGGCAAGTTTGTGGTGGGTGGACCTTGCGGTGACTCCGGGCTTACCGGACGCAAGATCATCGTCGATACGTACGGCGGCATGGCTGCGCACGGCGGCGGCGCGTTCTCCGGAAAGGATCCCACTAAGGTAGACCGTTCTGCCAGCTATATGGCCCGGTATGCCGCGAAAAACGTAGTGGCCGCTGGTCTCGCCGCTCAGTGTGAGGTCCAGCGGGCGTATGCCATCGGCGTGGCCAATCCGGTGTCGGTGCGGGTGGATACCCGCAGCACTGGCGTGGTATCGGATGAGTGTTT
>JAGBFY010000099.1 GCA_017936245.1 Kiritimatiellia bacterium | reverse complement strand
TCCCCGTCAACCGCACCGGCGGCATCGTGCCGGTGATCAAGAGCGTACTCGACAACGTCACAGGCATCTACGACGTGATTGCCGGAACCGACGCGTTCACGATCGCCGGTACGGACCTCGGCCCCGACACATCGAAGGACGATGAATACGTCGGCGTCATCGCGGCAAACGGCACTCTCGTAAAGGCCGAGATCGTCAGCTCCGACCTCAACACCGTGAAGGCGGCGTTCGCCTCCGATCTCGATGCAGGTGTGCCCCGCCAGCCGTGAAAAAATTGAGGAACCTCCAAGCATCTACAGCATTGACGGTGACGCTGATGTTATGATAACATATGAAGCGGTAAAGAAAAAATGTCTTCCATGTGGAATGGCAGTGATTGAAAATATTTGTTTTTACAACAATGGAGTGCGTCAAATGAAATTTGGAATGATGGCAGCGGCGGCGATTGCGGCGGTTGGCGGCATGACGGCGACTGCAGGAGAGATGGCTCCCTGCGAGATGTCTTTCGGAAATTGGCCTTCGGGTTGCGGACCGAAGGAGGTCGGTGCGCGGATCGTAAAGCAGTTCCTGTCGACTGAGCCAGAAGGGTATCAGGCGAAAGGGTTTACCGGACACAAGTACGGCGAGGGGGTGTATGTTGCCTACTCAGTCTCAAGTCTATGGGTAAATGCAATCGAATACGCCCGGCTGACGGGGGATGCCGCACTTCAGCTCAGGCTTGTGACGCTGCTCCAGCCTTTCTATCCAGGCGGAGCCAAGCAGCATAAGGTGACGAAGCCGCGTCACGTCGATTTCAACGTGTTCGGTGCGGTTCCGCTGGAAGTCGCGGTTGTCTCAGGGGATAAAAGAGCGCTTGAGATGGGTATTCGCTATGCCGATGACCAGTGGGCGCCGCCGCGCGCGAACGACCTTGACGGTTATCCGAAATGGCTGCGAAGCCATTATGTTCCCGCTGAAAAGCAGCTGGAGTATCTGAAAGAGGGATATTCCGGACAGACGAGACTGTGGATCGACGATATGTACATGATGGGTCTCCTGCAGACTCAGGCGTATAGAGCTACGGGCGAGAGGAAGTACTTGGATCGGGTCGCAAAGGAGATGTGTCTTTATCTCGACCGGTTGCAGCTCGACAACGGGCTTTTTAATCATGCAGCGGACGTGCCGATGCGCTGGGGGCGCGGTAACGGTTGGATGGCGGCGGCCATGCCGATGATTCTGCAGTATCTGAAGAGTGAGGACAAGCATTACAGCAGGGTGCATGCCGGTTATCTCAGGATGATGGAGACACTTCTTGAAACTCAGCGGCCAGACGGACTTTGGGGGCAGCTTGTCGATGACCCCTCGTCGTGGGGCGAGACTTCCGCGACGGCCATGTTTGCGTATTCATTCATCATGGGAGTGAAACACGGATGGCTGGATGCCGCCCGATATGCTCCGGCCGCGCGCAAGGCTTATCTTGCGGTTTGCGGCAAGATGGATGCTCTGGGAAACGTGGCGGACGTGTGTTGCGGCACCGGGGCACGAAACGACCGCCAGTATTATTATGATCGCCGAAAGATAAATGGCGACCCTCACGGGCAGGCGCCGATGCTTTGGTGCGTAAATCTTCTTCTGGCGCGGACACCCCACGCTGAGAGAACGCCATGATTGCTTTTCATAATCTGAATGGACAGGAACTTCAAACCTAACACAAGGAAACTTCGGGATGAATAACAGCAAATCAACATCAAGGTGGCTTTTGGCGGCAAACGTCATGCTGACCGCGACAATGTCCACGCCTGCGGCGTCTGCGGCGGATTACAGCCGTGACGAAGCGCTGAAGACGCTTTATGTCAATGTTGAAAGCGACGGTACCGGGACGCTGCCGACGGAATGCATTTCGCTTCTGAAGGAAAATGCCGTCACCAATCTGGTGAAGAAAGGCGGCGGAAAACTGTCCGTAAGCGAAGATCTCACCTCTTATACGGGGCATATAACGGTGGCTGAGGGTATCTATTCGTTCACGGAGAACGTCGCGCTCGGGAAGCTCTCCAACGATGCCGGATCCGTATATGTCGAGGATGGAGCTACGCTGGATTACAGCCCTCAGGCAAAGGCTGGCGGCTGGTACACGAAACGTATTGAGTTCAGCGGCAGGGGAGTAAACGGAATGGGCGCACTTTCGTTCTCCGGTCCGGCCGTCAATGAACGCATGTGTTTCGGCTCCAATCTTGTGATGCGGGCCGATGCGCTGATAAAGAATAACCACAACAATAATGGATACCTCTATCAGACGGGCGGTTCATACCCGATATGGCTCGACATGAACGGCCATACGCTCACATTTGCAGGGAATACGGTTGTGCTCGGATGCCTGAATGTCGTCAATCCCGGTCATATTATCGTGTCGAACCATACTTTTTACATTAACGCAGGGAATAATAATTTCGGTGGAGGGCCAGAAAACACCTTTACATACCGTAACACATCCGGATACCTTAAATTCACCAATCAGAGCGGAAAAACGCCTTGGACGTTCAAGCCAGAACAGCTACGCGTGATTACGTTTGACACTGCGAACACATCCACGAACTCGAACTACTGGACCGGTCCCGTTGAATTGAGCGGCGGACAGCGCTTCGAGGTGCAGCCGAAGACAGGGCATTTCTCGTTAAAGGGCGCGGTGAAAGGCAACGGCTGGATTTCCGTACGCGGCACGGACGGCGGCGGGCATCTTCACCTCTTCAGCGGGGAGAACAGTTTTACCGGCGGCGCGGTGGGATATTTGGCGACATACCATCTCTGGAACGACGGGGCGCTTCCTACGGACGGCGGCTCTCTTTCGCTTACGAACGCAGGTGTGCGGCTTGAAAATTCGGACGTGACGTATACGCTGCCTGTGCTTGAGCTGTGCAAAAGCAACAGCGTAACCGGCGGCAAAGGCACCTGGCGCAAGGTCGTGAAGACCGGCGCCGACACCGCCGTGTGGGATTCGATGACAGGCTCCGACCTTTTAGACGTGCAGGGAGGGACCGTCCGCTTTGCGACCTCACCGCGCACACAGCTTGCAGGGCTTATTGAGGGTCGGCGTACATACTACACGGCAAATACGGGAATCGATGCGGATTGGAAAGCGCTTACAGTGGCGACGAACGGGGTGACGCTTGCGCCTGACGCCTACTACAACTTCTCTCATCATCTTTGGACTGATCAGTGGCCATCGGATCAGACATCGTCCTCGCGTCGCTACACAATATCTTATACCGGTTATCTTTGGAACAATGAAACGACCAACGTAACATGGAGTTTTGCGGGACAGGCGTATACCCATATGGGTGTGACGATTGACCACACGAACAAAGTGTTCAGGTTTACGGGTGTAGGCGGAGGAACCGTCCAGGGGAATGTTACCGTTTCGCCCGGTCCTCACCATTTCGATGTGCGCGGATACTGTACGGCACTGTATCAAGACAATCCCAAGGATTCCCGTCTTACGTGGCCGACCTATCATTTCGCCGTCGGCTTCGACCCTCTCGGCCGCGGATCGACTAATCAGGCCGACTACCGGAAACTTGTCGATCCGGGGGATGGTTCGCTCCTTACGTGGGACATACCCGATCGGGTGACCGAAGGCGTCACCACAGTTCCTGGAACGGATTATGTCATCGGTGGCTCGGCTCCCGTATTTCGCAAGATGCGCTTTGCGCCCGGCACCGGCGCTGATTTCCGCTACAACTACAGCGTCGAGGCGCTGGAGGGATTTCCCGCAATTACAGGCGCGACTGAACATTTCACGGTCTCGTCGAACTGGACCGTGCGTACGTCCGAGGTTGCCGCAGGCAACAAGCTGACAACGCCTGGAAGACTCGTTTTCGCGCCGGGCGCGACGGTTTCCGTGGTCGGGACGCCGCCCGCGGCAGACTCATATCCGCAAATCTTTGTGATCGCGCGTTCGGGGATTCCCGATGAAAGCCTGCCGGAAATCGCAGACGGGGCAAACGGAAAATGGACGATTCGGCGCTCCGCCGACGGCTTGGACGTGGAACTCGTCAGGAAAGCGCATGGGTTGCGCATAATACTTCGCTGAGGGGAGTGGTGGTATGATGAAAGGATTGCAATCTGGATTTTATGCCGCGACATTCGCCGCGTCTGCATTGGTGTTTCATACAGCGTCGGTTGCGCATACGATGAGCACGGGAACGATCGCCGAGGGGCGGCATGGGATTTCGACGCCCGAGACGTCTTCTCTTTTCAAGCGTCATGTGGATCGTGCATCAGGAGTGGTTTCGTACATTCTTGAACCCGGAAGATTCGGGCACAATCAGCAGTCGATTTATTTCACGGCGAAAAGCATGACTGACGACGGCCGCTTTCTCCTCTTCAATATCCGCAGCGACGAGTTTGCGGTCAAGAACGGAAAAAAGGTCAAAGTGAAGTCGAATATGGCCATGGTCGATTTCAAGCTCGACAGCGTAGTGGTGTTGACGGGAGTTCCGGGGCAGATTCCGTTTCTAGATGTCAGGGAAGACAAGTTGTATTACATAGCGCGCAATCCCGATCGCCTGTGCCGCCGGGATCTGCTGGTTGATCCCACCAAGGAGATAGTGGTATGCACAATTCCCAAGGAAGAACTTCTTGCCGGCGGCGACCACATCGGGTATTATGCCACCCATCTCACGTTGACCGCAGACCGTTCGCGGGCGTTTCTCGATCTCCGTGTTGATGACCGGTTCATTCAGGGAATGCTCGTGCTGGAGAGCGGCAAGTTCGAGAAATGGAGCGAGGTGGACCACGTAATCAACCATGGCGCTGTGAACCCCGTCGATGACCAGATCGCTCTCGGAGCCTGGGAGGTGGACTGGACCGACCAGAAGGGACGCCATCACCCGATACCGAGACCCACGAAGGAAAATCCCAATGTCGTATATCCGCGTCTTACCCTGCTGCGCCCCGGTGTCGAGCCAGAGACGGTTCCGCCAAAAATAAACAACTATGCTACGCACGAGAATTGGGCAGAAGACGGAAAGGGATTCTACTACTGCTCGAACTGTGTAATATACCATGACCTGGCAACCGGCCGTCAATCGGTGATTGTTCCGATGGATGCGGGGCACGCAGCCATGAGCGCGGACAATCGGTACGTGACATTCGATTCGCCCGACTATGCGCGTGAGGGGTGGTATCGCGGATGTTCATGGAACGTCTGCTTCTGGAACCGTGAAACTTCATGCGGGCTGTATGTGCACACGCTCATGCCGCCGTTATGCCCCAAAAACAATCAAAGCAATCTGCATCCAGACCCTCATCCCCAGTTCGTGATGAACGGAAGGTATATCGTCTGCACTCTTAACGAGCGGGGGCGGATGAATCTTTCGGTAACCCCGGTCGCGCCGTTGATAGCCCGAACCACTCCGGATCCTCTTCGAGAGGCCCATTTCACGAAATGGAACGATTCCGAATCGCCCGGCAAGATAGCCCGGAACATCACAGCAAGGTTCATCTCCAATGTGCAACCGGAGCAATTCTCATCAGGTTCGGCCGCAGTGACGAATTGGTTTGCCGCCGCATGCCGACAGGCGGATTTGTCTGGTGTTGCGTTTCGCAGAATTCAGCTCAAAAAGTATTCCTCCATATGGAATGCGCCGTCAGCGTTTACCCATCCGTTTCTTGTTTTGGCCGAAAAAATGTCCAAAACTCCATATGGGGTGGATGCCGATGAACGAGACGTCGCTCTTTTCCGTTCTTACGCGTCGAAAATTGTCCGATCTGAGGACGGCGGGGAGTGGAAGGGTGTTTCGGAGTCGCCGTATTTCGCCTGGGCGCTTGTCCTCGGAGTGAGGCGCGGTTGGATTGAGCCGACGAAGTACGGTCCGGCGGCACGCCGGGCATGGCTTGCGGTTGTGCGTTCCGTTGCGAAAAAAACTGGCGATCCCGAAGCTAACGCAGCGGCGCTCTGGGCGGCAAATGCATTGAACGAACTGTGAAACATTCACATGAGGCAAAGACAGTCTTGGACATTTCGCGCAGTTGCACTGGCGTCTGCATTTGCGATGCTGGTCACATCGGCACTTTCGGCTGATTCATTATGCAAGATAGAGAAGACAGCTACGGGTGTGAAGATGCTGCGCGGAGGCAGAACGTTGTGGAATTTCGAGATCGACAATCCTGAGGGACGCCCGTTTTTCCATCCTCTTGCCCTGCCATCGGGAAAGGTGCTCACGGATATCCGGCCAAAGGATCATATATGGCATCTTGGATATTGGTTTTGCTGGAAGTATGTGAACGGCATAAACTATTGGGAGCCGGCTGACGCAAAGCGTCAAGGCGTAGAGCCAGCAGGACTTACCCGTGTCACGAAAAAGCGCATCGAAATCACAGGACTGGATTGTATTGTAACGCTTGATCTCAAGTATCGGGCGAAAGAGGCTATGCATCCGGTCATGTTTGAGAGGAGGGTGGTTCAGATTGAACCTCCCGATGCAAAGGGTGGTTATGTCATAACGGTGAAGCACAGGTTCACGGCAAATGAAGATGTTGTCCTTGACCGAACTCCTCCCAAAGGAGATCCGGCAAAAGGGAAATGGAGCGGCGGATATGCGGGACCGACCTTGCGACTTGCCGCAGATGTGGCGGCGGCGTTTGAGGTCCGTGGCTCCACTGGAGGCAAAAGTGCATCGGAGGTGACAGGAAACGAAGCCAACTTCCTTTATTTTGCAGATCCCAAAACAGGCGAAGGTGTGATATTTTCACAGATTGCCGCCCCGAATACTTCACGGTTCTATGTCTGGAAAGATAAGCGCATGGTTAACGCATCGCCGGTATACACAGCACCTCTGTCTCTGAAAAAGGGTGAAGTGCTAGATCTTTGCTATCGACTTAAAGTTTTCGGGATCCTCACTGCGTTACGGCGCTCGCCAGGTGCGCCGGTCAGCGATTGACGGCTCACGATTGCCAAGGCTATCGGCGGCCTCATGCGCCGAAATGCCGTGCCGCCCTCGCGATAGTCCCGAGGTTGGGGTTATCTATTGCGAAGCGGAGTGGAAAGTGATATCATTAGAGCCTGTTTTTATGGTTTTTCAGCAATGGATTTGAACGAGGCCCCCTGACTGAGGGAGAGACGTAAAGCGAAATGAAAATCGTTATCATTGGAGCCGGTTTCACCGGCAGTCTGCTTGCAAAAGCGTTGATTGCCGAACGGAACAAGGTTATACTCATAGACAAAAGCCCTGAACGAGTACGTTCCGCAGGGGACCAGCTCGATTGCACCGTAATCGAGGCGGATGGTACTGATCTTGACGTTCTCGAAAAGGCGGGTATCGCTTCAGCCGATGCGCTTGTCACCCTCACCGGCGACGACGAAACGAACATGATAACCTGTTCGCTTACGGATGCCGTATATCCCAATGTCCTGAAGATAGCACGTGTACGGAACTACGACTACTATACGCGTACGGTCGATATCGTCCGGCGAGGGAAGGACCGGCTGTCAGAAAATGGGCGTCCGGTATTCGGAATCGATCACATCATAAATCCCGATGTCGCGGCGGCAAGTTCGATATCGCGCGCAATGGAGATCGGAGCTGCTGGAAGCGCGACGGAAATCGAAGGCGGATACGAGATCATCGTCCTTCCGGTAGCGGAAGAGAGTCCCCTTTCCGGCAAAAAACTTCGCGAGCTTGCAGCGATTCCTGAATGGAAATATCTTGTGGCGTTCGTCGAATCGGATGGCGAGACTGAGCTTCCGTGCGGCGACACGGTTCTAAATCCAGGCGATCACGTAGGAATCCTTGTGCGCAATTCCGAAGTGCCGAAACTTCTCCGGTTCGCCGGTGTGATATCGACTCCGATAAACAGGGTGGCGATATTTGGAGCCGACAATATCGGCGCCTTGACCGTTGCCGCACAGGAGGATAGAAAAAAGGCGTTCTGGCGCGCATTCCTCAAGTTAGGGAAGACCAAAAGCCGTGAACTGCTCGTAATTGACCGTGACGCGGAACTCTGCCGGAAACTCGCGGACAAGTTCCCAGATGCACGAATTCTCAACGGAGACATCACCGACGACGGTTTTCTGCTGAGCGAAGGCGTATGCGACTGCGATCTCATGGTGGCGGCATCGGGGAACTACGAGCGCAATCTGCTTACCGCCGCATACCTGAAGCTTCGCGGTGTCACGAAAGCCATCGCACTCACCTTGGATTCCGCATTCAGCGGCATTGCGGCAAAGCTGGGCGTTGATGTCACTGTACCGATGCGCGACGTGGTGATCGACACTATCATGAGCCACTTGCGGGGACGTAACATCAAGGCCGTACATTCGGTAGGCGCCCGCAAATTCGAGATCGTCTCATGCGAAGTGTCTTCCAAGGGCGAGGTGGCCGGCAAAAAGCTTAGAGAGC
>JAGBFY010000098.1 GCA_017936245.1 Kiritimatiellia bacterium | reverse complement strand
CCTCATCCGCCACAACGTCGTTTTCGTTGATTACGGGAACGATACCGTTCTTCACAAGGTGATCCAGCACCCGGCGGACATTCGCTGCGCGGCGGCGTTCGTCAAAGTCGGCATGGGTAAGAAGCACCTGTCCGATCTGGACGCCCTTCTCCATGAACATACGCTCATATTCCGTGATGTAACGCGCCTGTCCGACCGCTGCACACATCTGGATATCGTTCACGTCACTGGGGCGCGACTTAAGGCCAAGAGCCTCGACACCGGCGGCGACCGCACCCGAAGACACGAAAATCACCTCGCGTCCGGCGGCACGAAGCGCACATATACCGGAAACTATGCGGCGAAGCGCCTGATAATCGGGACGCCCCGTCTTCTTTGCGATGGCATGCGTTCCGACCTTTACCACAACACGGCGCACATCCTTCAGCACGGCGCGCTCACGCAATAACGTATCTATACTCATTTTTTCCTTCCCAATATCGGTTGATTGAACTCAATCACGACATTGTAAATCCTTTCAGCGAGTTCGGGATCAGTCTCGAAAATGTTGTCTGGCTCGGAATACGTCTTGTTGTCGAAGGCGGCCCGAACAGCCACAAAGCGCCCATTGGACGGATTCTTGGTTTTCTTGAAGACCTTCTCCCGGTCGAAAAGACCGCCATTCACAAGGTCCTGAAACACCTCTCGCACATGGTCTGCATCAACATTGTAGACGCGCTCACGGTAGTTCGCAACCGTATCGCCGGCGATATCCTTCGCGAAACTGTCGGAAACGCGTCTTGCGGTGCCGGACTTGACCTCAACACGTCCTGACCCTGTTATGCGCACATTGACACGTCGAATGGGTTCACGCGTGGCATTGTAGTAGTGGATCTCTATCCAGTTGAGAGGCGTAACCGTGACATCAACGTACGGATCCTCCCAGAAAAGCCCGCAGCCTGAAATGAACGCAGCAAAAGATGCGAGCGCCAACCCTCGCAGAAACCTCATAATTCTCACCGGAAACCTCCCTTTCCGCCTGCACAAAGTCTATCGGCGATCAATCCCGCGCCATGCAACGTAAGCGCGGCATCTATCGTGAAAGGCATGCCGATATCCTTCAGCACCCACTTTGCGAAACCGCCCGTCGCAACCAGATTGAATCCGGAGCCGAAATTCCCATTCAACTGAGTCACGATCTCCCGGACCATTCCCCTGTATCCGACGATTGCCCCGAAACGCATCGCCTCCTCTGTGCTGCGCCCGATCCTCGGACATTTCCCGCCAAGCTCCATCTTCGGGAGCTTCGCCGTACGTTCAAAAAGATAGTCGCGCATCAAAGGAACTCCCGGCGCGATCACACCGCCTCGCCACACCCTGTCCGCCGTACTAACAGCGGCCGTGAACGCCGTACCGAAATCGCACACCAGCACAGGAGCGCCATACCGGTTGACGGCCGCAGCGGCATCCGCAAGACGATCCGCTCCGATGGTCTCCGGATTGGGATAATCAAGAGAAAGCCCCAGATCGGCGGCGGAAAAATCCTTGTAGGAAATCTGATGGAACGGGAGTTTGCGGTCACGCGCAAACATCCGCCAGTCCTTGTCTAGTTTGGGAACCACACTCAGATAGGCAACGCCCTGCACTCCCTTTCCAGACAACCTTTCCACCGTCTCAAACGCATCAGGCAAACGGTCATCGAAATGCGAAACGCACGAAACGCGGCCATTGGACCACAGTCCGACAGCCGTGCTCGTATTTCCGACATCTACCGTTATGAATTTCACGGCGTTGAATTATATCATTTTTCACAGTCCATTAAAATTGACCCGGTAGGCCATGTCTTTCACCCCGTACATCAGGTCAACTCCGGAGCTGCGCAAGCTCGG
>JAGBFY010000097.1 GCA_017936245.1 Kiritimatiellia bacterium | reverse complement strand
GGTTCCATGCGGACGTCATGGCATCGCTGCTACTCTCCGAAGGTGCTGCATGCCATTGACGGTTGCGAGAAGCTTGTTCCCGTAATCCAGGAGAAATACGCGTTCAACTGCGCGTACTGTGATGTGCATACTCATCAGACGCCATGGCAGAGAACCGATTACGATGCCCGTTGTCCCGGGGCGGCAGAGTGCGCGACGACATTCTATGGATATGGGGAGTTGATGATGCGTCTCAGGGAGATAACGGGAGGTCCGGTATATTCCGAAGGGTCTATGCATTGGATGTACGCAGGGCTTGTTGACGGCAATTATGCTCAGGATAAGTTCTATCGGTTCGATCTCAATCCCTGGATCGTCGATTTCGATCTTCTGCGGATACATCCGCTGGAGTGTGACTTCGGAATGGGCAGTCCGCCGAACTTCTATTGGCGCAGCGGAATTGATCCATACACGGAAGAGGGTGTGGATCGCTTCCTTACAGCCACTGTGGCGTTTGGACATACGGGATTTCTGCTTACATACAACAACGAGGCCGTCAAGAGAAGCTACAACCTCGTCCAGCCGCTTTCCGCGTACTATGCCAAGGCTGACATCCGGGAGATAAGATATGTGGATGCGTCCGGTCGACTCTGGCCGCTTACGGAAGCTCTTTTCAATGGCGCCGTGAATCGCAATCAGATCGTCAACCGATATTCGGACGGTACTGTGACGGTTGCCAACGGAAGCCGCACGGAGCGTCTGAAGCTGAATTTCGAAGGGCGTAACCTCGATTTGCCGCCAAACTCCTTCTGGGGAAGAAGTGGTGACGGCAAGGTGGAGACAGATTCCTCCAAAACGCGATATGTGCCGCCTAAACCTATAACAGAGACAAGGAGAAAATGATATGAAGAACGAGTACAGGATTATACTTGCGTCTGTATTCTCTTTGGGTGTGCTGGCAACGGCAGACGCTGCCACATGGCATCTTTCCAAGTCGGCTTCTGCCGGCAGCTTGACTCCGTTGAGTGATATGGGGTATTGGGGTGGTGCCGATGGAGTTGAGCCGTCATCGGATGATGATCTGATCGCGGATCGTGACGGCGAGCGGATTCGCTTTAGAGGAATTGACTTTACAGGTAATTCACTCCGCATCGGACATAACGATAAGTATATGGAGGCTTGCCATGACTCGTCAAAGATGACTTTCCCCGGCAATTCGGTCGGGTTGATACTGGATAGGGGTTCATGGTATTTCAATCGCAATGGCGCCATCACGCTCGAAGGACCTGTTCTCGTGGATTCTTCGCCTGAATATCCATTCGCTTTCTATATCGGCAATGTGAATTATGTAGGTCATACCATGACGATAACGGGTCCGGTTACAGGTGATGACGATGGTGCGGTGGTGTTCGGTCCAAACCCGTTCAGGAATAGTCAATGTGCCCGGAAAACAACCTTTCAGGTTGAGAACATAAACGGGTACGACGGTTCGCTTGCGGTCACATCGGCGTATGACAATGTGGATGCGGATTTCGGCACGTGTTTGACCTTGATATCCTCAACAAGCGCCTGCCATATCGCCGTATGGCGCGGCGGTGTTCTTTCAACCGTAGGTACAGATACGAGGACAAGAGTTGGATCGATAACATTTCATCGGGGGTCAAGATTTCAGGTGAATGCAGATCCGGCGTCATTCGCTGTCGGAACCATACATGCAACGGGAAAGATAACGGTTGAGAATGGTCCGGTAGAGCTATGCATACCGGCTGGCTTTAATGGTGATGATTCTCATTGCTATCCAGTGCTTGCGGGGGCAGTTGACAGCCCATTCACAAAGGATGATTTTCATCTTGTGAATCCATCCGCGGAAAACGATCCGTACTCGCCTCTTCTGCGTCTTGAAGTTGCCGTTGATGAAGAAACTGGGCTTCGCACTTTGTATTTGGTCACATATGACGTATGGCAGGAATCCTTCTATACCGATGAAGGGCATCCTCATGAGAACAGAGCCGGACAGGGTTCTTCTCTTACCAATGCGCTTGCATGGTCGGATAAGCATACGCCCCATCCCAATGCGTCATACAAGACCTCAACATACCTGCGTACTCTTAAGGAACCGGGAACCGATTACGTTTTTCCGGGGTCTGCATTATGGCTGAAGAGTGGCAATCTGCGCATTACGACATCTAGTTTTTCTGTTCCGTTATTCTATTCCAGCGTAACTTCCTCTGTAAGTACCACTGCAGGTAATGATGGTGTCGTTACGGTGAAGTCGGAAAAGTTCCACTTTATGGATGGAGTTTTGAGGCTGTTCGCGTACAAGAATCAGGTTCTGCGCCTGGAAGGGGAGATTGATGGCTCTGCGGTGATTGACATGTGCGGTATAAACACCAGCAGCAGTGCGATCGTCGCCGGGTATGAGCTTTCAGGGGTCAATACCAATTTTCAGGGTGCCATAAAAGTACGTCAGGAACTTAACAAGTCGTATATCAGCTACAACATGAGACACCCTACGCTTATCGTCAATGATAGCAGGAATCTGGGTGGTAAAATGACTGAGTTCAATCCCCGCGCACTTACAATGGCGGATCTTGCTTTTCTTTCTGTTACCAACAGTTCGGCAAACGTTGTTCTTGCCGATAATCTCAACAGGGGCGTGTATGTCTTTGAGCGGGCATGCTTCAATGTCACGAACGGGGCTGTGCTTGACGTCCGTCAGCCGCTTCTTTTGAGCGGAAAACTCTGGAAGGATGGAGAAGGTACGCTTGTCCTTGGCAACGTGATGAGTCATGAGGCCTCTGATGGCGGAGACGTGTGCGATGTCCCGCGCATAGGATCCAACCTTGTGGAGGTGGTGAACGGCACTGTCCGGATTGAAAATGCTGATGCGCTGTCCGGATCGGTTACGTCATGGGCGAAAGGGACTCGGCTTGTGGTCGACACTACAAATACGGAGAACGAGGATTTTAGACGTTATGGGCTAAGGAATGTCGGTGTGGATGAGCCGTTTGTGCTTCTTGGCGGTCAGTCGCATCTGCCGATTTCCGTTGCGGAACCGGAAGATGCAATAGCTCCTAAAGTCGCGACAAATGCACTGTTTACGGTGAAGAGTTCTGCCGTGGAATCGGTTATGGCAATGATGCCTCCGCTTAGAGATCTCCGCGTCTGGCCAACCTTGCCGGTGAAATATGTCATTGCCAAAGACATTGAAAAGGGCTGGACAACTGTTGCGCTTGAGTCGCGAAACCGAGGAACAATCGTATCGATACGCTGACTTCCTGTCAGTTGCCGACTCTGTGTGCCATCTTTCATGCGCCATAGGGAATATGCGGTTCGCCCTGCCGCGATCCACCGCCCGTCGCCCTGCCGCCACGATGTGGAAGAGGGCGAAGAATCGTCCGTCGCAGGACGTAAGAGACTGGGCACAAAAAGGTGCGCCGTTCCCGACGTGCCGGTGGCTTTGTTCTGCCGTGTGTTGAATCCTCATCCGGCACTCGCCTGACAGGGGACGTGGGAAGGATGTCACATCTAACCAGTTGGATGCTGCCCCTCCCAATGCAAACGAGGACGCGGATCAGTGACGCGGAAATCCCGGTCAAGGTTACGGGCAATGGTGTGTTGTATGTCGTGAAGAACGGCGAAACCGCCGCTTCGTACACGCTTGCCGATGGAGAGCAGGTGTTCTCCTACAAGAGCTTGAATGCTTCCGGATCGGTTTCTTTTGTGTATGAGCCAGGAGAATCCGATACGGGGTGCGCTGAAATAGGCTCTGCCAAGATGAAATCCTTCGCCTTTACGGTCATTTTGCGATGATGCAACAGCGTGATTGTTGTATGGGGTGGGTTTTGGTATAATTCAGCACATGAATTGCGAAGAACTGAATAAACGATATGGAGCCCCCGGACGCATCGTGTTCCGTGACGGGCCGCAGGGCTATCCGATTGTCGCGCTTGCCAACCAGTACGGCAGCGCGGAGCTGTCACTTTTCGGTGCTCAGGTGCTTTCCTATAGGCCCACCGGGAACTTTCCCGTGCTCTTCACTCCGTCCACCGTCGAATTCGGAGCTGATAAGGCGGACCATGGCGGCATTCCAATATGCTGGCCCTGGTTCGGCAAGAATGGTCCGGAAGGATCGTATGGGCACGGCTTCGCCCGTCGCAGCCTTTGGCGTGTGACAGGCAGCGAATATTCTGAAGATATCACGGAATTGACGCTCGTGCTTGACTGCACGGATGAGACGAAGAAGCTTTGGCCCTATGATTTCGAGCTTCAGCTTAAGGTCTCTGTGTCCATGAAGCTCAATCTGGGGCTTAAGACGACCAACTCCGGCGATGTGCCGTTCGAGATAACGGAAGGCTTCCATCCGTATTTTCTCGTGCGTGACCGCGATGCGGTTACGGTGCGTGGTGTGGACGGATGCAATTTCTGCGATGCCCGCAAGACGCGTGTCGCCGATGCCGTGTGGACAGGGGATCTCGTGTTCAACACCGAATACGATCATGTGTTCACCGTCAAGAAGAGTGAATTCGCCATTCTCGATCCTGGACTTCGCCGGGCGATTGCGATAGCCTCCCGCGGGAACGTAAAGCTGGTATGCTGGAACCCTGGTCCTGAAGATCTTCCTAACCGCAATCTTGGCGCGGACGACTGGAAGAAGTTCATATGTGTTGAGCCAGCAACGCTCTTCAAGGAAGACGCAACCATCAAGATCGCCCCTGGCGAATCCCATGAACTTCTCATGGCGATTCAGGCCGTTCCTGAAAAGTGAAGAAGTCCGCACTCATAGTGACGTCTGTCCGCAACTGCACGTCTGCGCAGGAGACGCTTCGCGTTCAGGATACGGTAGCGGCTCTTCGCCGCAACGGTTGGGCGGTGGACGTGCTTACTCCGGTCGCCAGCCCCATCCTTGCGGCCACGCTTGCGCATGATGTACGCGTTTTCACCGTTCCGCGGTTTCTTCCCTGCCGCAAGCTTGCCATGTTCCTTCGCGGAGTGGCTCTCGCCACGGGAGGTAACTACACGGTTTTGCATGGCATGGATGAGGGGGTGGGTATAGCGTGCGCAATTGACAGGGTGACATTGAGCCGGTTTGCGTACATAGCGGAGATCCATCATCCTGAGTCCATTGACCGGCGGTCACTGGGGTATGCATCCGCAGTTATTGTTCCGGATGAGGATACTCTGTCACGGTTTCCGGTCCGGCCTCCAATAGCGAGGGTGTCGATTCTTCCGGATCCACATGCGGAACTTGCCGACAATGCCTTCACAACAGCGGAGTTCACCGCGGCGATAGACGGCATCTACACTTACGTTCTTCGTAAACATCCGGAGATTGAGACATGAAGAAATCCGCAAAACCTACTGCAAAACGCGGAAAAAGGAAGAAGGGCGGAAAGGTCAACCCTCTCCGCATGTTCATGCGTAGGTTCGTGCTGATGACAGCCGTGGCGTATGTGCTACTGTCTGTCATCGGAGGTTGGTACGTAAGCCATACCTGGCAGTGGATATCTGATAAGCGCGATGACTGGCCGCGTCTCATTACAGGTCCGCTAGAGTATTTCGGCGACCGTGCGGTTATGGTAACAGACGGCCTCGGATTTACGGGGCAGGATGCGGTGTATGATCTTGACGAGCCGGCTCCTTCTGGTTCCGTGTTTTTTGCAGGACCTCCAGTGCGCATCGGGGCTCCATCCGTTTCGGATGTGCAGATGATCAATCGCGGGGAGTTCGTTGTCGGTTGGTCTCCTTCTCTCAAACACCCGCTTTGGGTGGCATATCATGTGCCCGCCGAGAAGGCGTATGAGGCGGGGAAACGTCCGCAGTTCCGTGCAGATCCATCTGCGCCGGGTTCGCCTTCTGCATCGGCGTACAAGGGTTCCGGATATGACCGGGGGCACATGGCGCCCAATTACGCGATAGCGACAAGATTCGGCACCGAGGCCCAGAAGGATACGTTCTACATGTCCAACATATCTCCGCAGAAACCCGGGTTGAACCGCGGCCCTTGGCGCGAGATCGAGCACCGTATCGCTGATCTGTGGACTGCCAAATACGGAGAGATATGGGTTATTGTAGGGTGTGTGCCAGGAGATCCGGAGGATCGTCTGCCTTCCGGGATTGATGTGCCAAAGGCCTACTGGCAGTTGATAGTCTCCAAAGCGGAGGATGGCGTCAGGGCATTGGCGCTGTATATGCCGAAGGACATCCCTTTCTCCGCCTTTCCGGTTCACAATATCGTAACGGTCGATGAGCTTGAGCGCAGGACGGGTCTTGACCTTCTTGCGGATCTTCCCAATTTCTTCGAGAAGCCCATCGAGGCGCATCTGCCTACCCGCCTTTGGCCGGTCCGTTTCATCGACATATTCAAGTTGATCGGATTGAGATTCTTTTGACCAGAACTGCTGAAAGGACGGACGACGCATAGAAATTGCCGTTTTTGCTGTAATGCGTCACTGAACCACGTCCCTTAAACAGGGAGGGGCTGTGTCCTCGTTGCCCCAAAAAAAGCAGATAAAGCAATGGCGAACCGGGCAACGGGGACGTTGCCCCTCATGGGATAACTTTACGCTGTTCAGTTCAGTGACGTACATTGCTTTTCGAAGATAGGATTGACGCGGGATGTCCATTGTGATATCATTCATAAACGTGGTTGAAAAATCGGGAGTTTGGGTTTCTCACATGAGATCACAATGTTCCGATGTTCAATGGTAATAGGAGATAGGTTTATGTCTAATTCCAAAATGCAGGCGGCTTTTTGTGGCTCTTCGTGCATGACTGTGGGTATTCGTTCGCGGCATAACCTCATTTGACCCCCTGTTTCATTGGCTGCGGGGCTTCTCTCCCCGGCAGCGGAATTTTGATCGAAGAACAGC
>JAGBFY010000015.1 GCA_017936245.1 Kiritimatiellia bacterium | reverse complement strand
GTGATCGGTGCGTTGAGCGGAGCCTTGATGGTGAGCGTCATAGTGGCGGGGTTCATCTTCTACGGCATGAAAATCATACATCCGTAGTTTTTTCTTGCGACCGCTTGTGCGGTATGTGCCGTGGTTTCCATTATGACAGGCAGTTCCTGGACGACAATCGCGACAATCGGTCTTGCGCTGATCGGCATCGGCAGGGCGCAAGGATTTGAGGATGGCGTTGTGGCTGGCGCGATCATTTCCGGTTCGTACTTTGGTGACAAGATGTCGCCGCTTTCCGATACTACGGTGCTTACGGCTTCTGTTTCGAATACTCCGCTTTTTACCCACATCCGATATATGATGTGGACGACCGTTCCGGCCATGATTCTGACGCTTGCCATTTTTACTGTTCTTGGCATCAGCCATGAAACCGTTTCCACCGAACAAATGGCGCACATCGGAGCGGGACTTGCCTCCAAGTTCGATATCTCACCTTGGGTGTTTGTTGTTCCCGTCTTGACGGTGGTCATGATTGTGTTTAAGACACCTTCTCTCGTCGCGCTTTTCATTTCCGCTTCGCTGGGCGCAGTCTTTGCGCTTGTATTCCAGACGGATGCCCTGAAGGAGGTCGCCGCCGGAGGAAGTGCAATCAAAGGCGCGGTGAAGGCACTCTATGGGACGGCATCATTCGGTTTTTCCGACAAGACTCTTGCGGATCTCACTGAATCAGGCGGAATGGCGGGTATGCTCAACACCGTATGGCTTATCATATGCGCGATGGTCTTCGGTGGCGTTATGAAAGTATGCCGGATGCTTGAGGCGATTACGCTTCTGTTCATGCGCCTGATACGTGGGCGTACGTCGATGGTGTCCGCGACGGTCGCTTCCGGATCGTTCTTCAACGTAGTTCTTGCAGACCAGTATCTGGCCATTCTTCTCACTGGCAGCATGTACATGCCCATTTATCATGGCAAGGGTTACGAATCGCGTCTTTTGAGCCGCACAACGGAAGATGCCGTCACTGTGACAAGTCCATTGGTGCCGTGGTCGACATGCGGCATGACGCAGGCGACCATGCTTAGCGTTCCGACGATCGTCTATCTGCCGTACAGTTTCTTCAATCTGCTATGCCCGCTGTTTACACTGGCGCTGGCGGCGACAGGCATAGGGATATTCCGGAAGAAATAGCGGATTGAAGCGCACACGTATCCTTATAGAATGAAAAGAAAAGATATGGTGAATTCAGTTGGATTGCCTAAGGGGGCGATTTTTGATCAGGACGGGCTTCTGTTCGATACGGAGGTCATTTTCGAACAGAGCTGGATCAAGGCCGGTGAGGAGGTTGGGCTGCCTGTCACTCTGGAATTGACGCACAGGTTGAGCGGCTGCGGCAAGAAGGAACTGGCCGCCATTATTTCCAATGAGTTTCAGGATGTCGATGCGGAAGCGATGGTTGAACGAGCGCATCGCCTTGCCGCCGATACGCAGCTGGCGATGAAGCCAATCATGAAGCCCGGAGTGTGTGAGATCCTTGGGTTCTGCCGCAAGCATGGAATTCGCACGGCAATAGCGTCGAGCTCTATGCGACATCTTGTCGACCACAATCTTGAGGTGACCGGCTTGACGGAATTCTTTGACGCCATAGTGACCGGACGAGATGTCGCGAACGGCAAACCTGCGCCGGATATTTTTCTTCTGGCTGCGGAGCGAATCGGCGTTCATCCGTCTGAGTGTGTGGTGTTCGAGGATGCATTTCCGGGGATATGTGCCGCACATGCGGCGGGATGCCGTCCGGTGATGATTCCGGATCGGACACAGCCCACGCCTGAGATTTTGGATATTTGCGAAACGTATCCGACGTTGACTGATGCGATTCATAATGTTTGGAATGATTGCGAACATTTAATTGATCAAGCAATTGCAGGTCGGGATTTGCTATAATTGCGGATTGAAAGAAGAGAAGTTTGCATGTCCGGATCTGCATTTGACTATATAACAGGAGTCCTCGACCAGGCGGTTGCGGATGCGCGACCTATTGACGTGAAGGGGAAGGTGATACAGGTGGTCGGAACGATCATCAAGGCTTCCGTGCCGGGTGTCAAGATGGGTGAGGTGTGCATTCTGCGCAACCCATGGGAAGGTACCGAGGTTCAGGCAGAGGTCGTCGGGTTCACGAAGGAGACCGTTCTGCTGACCGCCCTTGGCGGGATGGTCGGCATATCTGCCCAGACAGAGGTCATTCCCACGCGTCGTGTTCATATGGTGCCCGTCGGGGATTCTCTTCTGGGGCGCGTTCTGGACGGCTTGGGGCGCCCGATCGATGCGGACGAAAAAGGGCCGCTGCGTCCGGACGGCTACTATCCCGTATATGCCGATCCGCCAAACCCGCTTGAACGCACAATAATAGAAAAGCCAATTTCGCTCGGTGTAAGGTCGTTGGATGGTCTGCTCACCTGCGGAGAAGGGCAGCGAATGGGGATATTCGCTGCTGCGGGTGGCGGCAAATCGACGTTGCTCGCGCAGATTGTCCGGAACACAGAGGCGGATGTCACCGTGCTTGCGTTGATCGGTGAGCGAGGGCGCGAGGTGCGCGAGTTCATCGAGAAGGATCTCGGCGAAGAGGGTCTTGCGAAGTCGGTGGTAGTCTGCTCAACATCTGACCGCAGTGCGATGGAGCGTCTGAAAGCGGCTTACGTGGCCACGTCCATTGCGGAGTCGTTCCGCGACAAGGGGCGGAAGGTGCTTCTTCTCATGGATTCCGTCACGCGATTCGGACGCGCCCAGCGCGAGATAGGCCTTGCCGCCGGAGAGCCTCCAACGCGGCGCGGTTTCCCTCCTAGCGTATTTTCGGAGCTGCCCAAGCTCATGGAGCGCGCGGGAAATTCATCGAAAGGCTCCATCACTGCGCTTTACACGGTGCTTGTAGAAGGCGATGACATGACTGAACCTATTGCGGACGAAACGCGTTCCATCCTTGACGGACACATCATCCTTTCGCGCAAGCTTGCGCAGATGAACCACTATCCGGCGATCGACATACTTCAGTCCATTTCCCGTTGCCAGAATGCGATAATCGATCCTGACCACAAGAAGGCAGCCTCTCACCTGCGCGAGATACTTGCCAAGTACAAGGAGGTTGAACTCCTGCTGAAGATTGGCGAATACGAGAAAGGCGCAGACCGTGAGACCGATGAGGCCATCGCAAAGATCGACAAGGTGAATGCGTTTCTGCGGCAGGGGCTTTCGGAACGTCCTGCCTACGCCGAAACTCTTACGAAACTTGCGGAAGCGGTCGCGTAATGAAAGTGCCGTTTCGCTTGGTCACCGAGTGTTTTGCAGCAGAGCGATGACTGGGTCATGGCAGAGGATTTGTGGTATAATTGCGAGATTTGAAAACAACAATAAATACAACTATGAAAGACAAAAAAATATGGTTGGCGTTTGCCGCCGTCATGGTGGCAATGGGCGTATATGCAAGCGGAGGTCACGGTAACAATCCTCCCTACCCGAACTTCGGGCTTCCGCGTGTCGAGGAGATGATGTTCCTCGTGCTGCAGATTGGCGTGATAATATTTGCGGCGAAGCTTGGTGGCATAGTGGCGTCATTCCTCAAGATGCCGTCGATTCTTGGAGAACTTGCCGCCGGTATCGTTATCGGTCCTTGGGCGTTGGGTGGAATCGGCATTGGTGACGGAATGTTCGCCGGCGGTCTTTTCCATGGCGCTTCCCTTCGTGCGCTTTCGGCGCAGGATGGTGTCATGTACGCCGCCACTACGCCTGAACTGTATGGCTTTGCGACGCTAGCTTCAATCATTCTTCTCTTCCTTTCCGGCCTTGAAACAAATTTGCGTCTGTTTCTTAAATATTCCTTTGTGGGGCTCATGGTCGGCATTGGCGGCGTGTTGGGTTCGTTTGTGCTTGGCAATCTCTGCGCCGTGTATCTGCTTCCTGAATTCTTCGACAAGTTCAAGTATCTTTCCGAGATGCCCCTTGCGCAGGCCATGATGGAGGCCGCCCCGATGTACATGGGTATCATGTCTACGGCGACGAGTGTCGGCATCACTGCCCGAATTCTTTCCGAACGCAAGAAAATGGACTCTGAGGAGGGTGTGTCAATCATGGCTGGCGCCGTGATCGATGACGTGCTTGGCCTTATCGTGCTTGCCATCGGAAACGGCGTGATCGCGGCTACGATGGCGGCAAAGAGCGCCGGCGGCGCCGCATCGGCCGGCGTGAACTGGTCGGCTATAGGAATGGTCGCGGTTAAGGCGTTTGGCGTATGGCTCGGTGCAACGCTCATCGGTGTTGTTGCTGCAAAGAAGATGTCTTGGCTGCTCAAATGCTTTAAGTCCCATCAGGCGATCGCCACTCTCGCGTTCGGTCTTGCGATGATACTTGCCGGATTCTTTGAATATATGGGTCTTGCGATGATCATCGGTGCGTATGTGATGGGTCTTGCCCTTTCCCGTACCGACCTCAAGCACATGATCCAGGAAACGCTTTCCCCTGTCTACACCTTCCTCGTGCCGATCTTCTTCTGTGTGATGGGTATGATGGTGGACTGCACGGCTCTCATGTCCAAGCCGGTTCTCTACTTTGGTGCCATCTATACAGCGCTTGCCGTCTTTGCCAAGATCGCAGGCTGTGCGCTTCCTTCCCTCTTCTGCGGCTTCAACCTCCTTGGAAGCCTTCGGATTGGTGCCGGCATGATTCCGCGCGGTGAGGTCGCCCTCATCATCGCCGGTCTCGGTCTTTCCAACGGATATCTCTCGCAGGAGATATTTGGCATCGGCATCATGATGACGCTCATCACCACGGTTGTCGCACCGCCCATGCTTGTGGGGCTTTTCAATGTGAATCGTGACGGACTTCGCGGCAAGCGCAAGGCGAACACAGAGGGGTCTCGCCCGTTCTCGTTCCAGCTCGCGTCCGAGGCGGTCGCTCAGCTCATGTGCGACAAGCTCGTCAAAGCGTTCCAGAAGGAAGGCTTCTTCACCCATCTGCTCAGCGCCGAGGACAACATCTGGGCGATCCAGATGGACGACTTCGAAATCTCGATGCGCCTTGCGAAGGATTCCATTCACTTCGAATGCACACCGGAGGAGGAGTCCCTCGTCATGACGGCATGGATGGAGGTTGTCGGTGAGATTCGCGACATTGCGCAGTCCATCTCCAAGCCGATTCGCCAGGACGACCTTGAGACGCTCCTCAAGAACGAGGCTGAGCTCAAGAACGCGGCGGGTGGTGGAGTTAGCCGTTACGTGCAGCGGTTTGTGATGTTGCCCGGATTCAAGGCGACGTCCAAGAACGAAGCCATCGAGGAGATGATCAAGGCTGTCGCCGACGCATATCCTCAGCGCGTCGCTGATGTTGAGGAACTCAAAAAGGCTGTGTTCGCCCGCGAGGCCTCCATGCCTACCGGCCTTGACTGCGGCATTGCAGTGCCCCATGGCCGCACGGATGCAGTGAGCGGAATAATCGGTGCTGTCGCCGTCGTCGACAATTCCGAAAATGAGAACGGAACAATCGCCGACTACGAAACGATCGACCACTCTGCGATCCAGATCATTGTTCTTACCGTCGCCCCTGAAACGGCGCAGTCCCCGTATCTGCAGCTGATGGCGTTCGTCAGCCGTGCGCTCCGCGCAAACAACGGTTACGAGAAGCTTGTCCAGTGCAAGACCGAGGATGAGATGCGCCGCTTCTTCCGTGACGCGAAGTAAGGATGAATGCATTTACCGCTAATATCATTCAGCAGCAGAGGAGTTGAGCATGAAAAGACAGCTTGAGACTCTCAAAAAGATTCAGGATCTTTCTCTGACACGTGCAGAATGCACCGCAAGGGGCGAAAACGCCCCGGTTGATGCGTTGACAAAGGAGATATCCGCGCTTGCGGAGACGCTCGAACAGCGTGTCCTTGCTTTGTATACGCGGTTGAGCGCGACTCGGCCGCTGTTCCTGTCCGCAATGCACAACGGAAAATGCTCGGGTTGCGGCATGCAGGTGCCGGTGGCATCTGCGAGGATGGTTCGCATGGCGGCGCATCTGGTTACCTGCACGACCTGCGGACGCATCCTCTACGACAATGCCGGAGCGGTTGCTTCATCCCGCAAAGTCGAGGATGTTGATGACGAGAACATTTCGAAGGTGCGCGGCATTGCGCGTTTCTCCTCTGAAGAGTTGATGATTCCTTCCCTCAAGGCGACTACTATGGAGGAGGCGATCGCGGAGCTTTCGAATGCGATGGCGGCGGGCGGATTCGTCTCTGACGGTGAAGCGCTTGCGCGTCTGGCTCTTGAACGTGAGGCAGTGCTTACGACGCGCATGGAGACGGGAGTTGCAGTTCCGCATGTGCGCGGCGTGGAAGGAGGCGCATTGGCGTTCGCTCTCGGCATCTCTAGGGAGGGCGTAGTCTGGGACGATTCGGGCGAGAAGGTGAACTTCATCGTCCTGTCTGCAATTCCCAGCGCGGGTGCAGCGTTCTTCCTGAAGCTCATGTCCGACCTGATGGCGGTGTTCCGCCGCAAAGCCAGCCGATTGGCTCTGCTCGAGGCGAAGGATTCCGCTTCGCTGTGGACCGCGCTGGAGAGAGCGACGAACCGCATCATCCGCTGACTGCAGATTCGGTCTGTGAACGAAACGGCGCTTCTTCCCGTGTGGGGGACGCGTCGTTTTTTTTTTATTTGCGGATTGCGTGGGAGAGAGCCGCTAGGCCGACGGTGAGATCGGCGTTCTTCACGTGCACGACCTTGGGGGCGTTGAGCTGCACCGGTGAGAAGTTCCATATTCCTCGGATGCCGGCGGCGACGAGCATGTCAACGCACGATTGGGCGCTTGCTTTGGGGACCGTGAGTACGGTGAGACGTAGGTTCATCCTGCGGACCAGGTTTATCATTTCCGATATGTCCCGTATGGGGACGCCATGCAGCGTGTAGCCAATCTTCTCCGGATTGTTGTCGAATGCGACTGCGAAATCAAGGTTCTGTTCGCGGAAACCGTTGTATCCGAGAAGGGCTGTGCCGAGGGATCCGGCACATACGAGAATGGCATCTGTTGAATTATTCCATCCGAGACAGTCGGTAATCGCCTGCACGAGTGCCAGCGCAGGAAAGCCCTTGCGGGGGAGTGCCTATCACTCCGGTGATGGCGAGTTCCTTGCGCATGACCACCGGGTCGAAGTCGCGTGCGGCGGCGAGTTCAGCAGTGGAGACGAATTCTATGCTCTCGGCCATCTTTTCGCATATCTAATTGAGATAGAGAGGGAAGTGCCGGATGATCCTCAACGGTAGGGTTATGACCTGACTGTCGTTTTTCATGCTGCAGGTTATATCATTTTTGGCTAATTTTCTTTTCGTATCATTCTGTCTGACGATTTCGGGAGAAGACAATCCAGAAGCGGGAAAACAACCTGTGGATTGCAAAACTTGCAAAAAGCCGTCTGCAAGAAATAGACTGTGATATAATACAGGTTATTCGTATTCGTGTGGATTGGGCAGATGCCGATTCCGCATGAGAAATTTCCCAAGTCAAGAAAGGGCGTGAACCGTGACAAGAAGCACAATTGACGGAAATTTGCATGTTCAGTTTGAAAAGAGGAAGATTGGACTGACGGTATATCCAAGGTTGGGATTCCCATTTGGGAGGATTGTGATTGCGGCGATGCTGTTCGCCCATGTAGGGATCGCAAGCACTGTTTACGTGGATTCGAAACTGGACGACTACACTGGGCATGACGGAAGTTCCTGGGCGAAGGCATTCAAAACCATTCAGGAGGGAGTGGACGCCTGCGGGGAGGGCGGCACGGTCTATGTTGCAAAGGGCAGCTATGCCGAAGGCGGCAGGAACATTCCCGAAGAACCCGATGGCTACACCAACCGAGTGTGCATCACGAACCGTGGCGTCTTGGTGGAGGGTGTGGACGGAGCTGCGGAGACGTTCATTATAGGCGTGAAGGCTTCGGCTGATAGGGCGGTCGACAACCTCGGCAACGGACCTGATGCGGTTCGGTGCCTTTCCGTAACGGCTAACGACATTGTGGTGAAGGGGTTCACACTCATGAACGGGGCCTGCCATGCAACGGTGGCGGACGAGAATGTGCGCAGTGCTGATGGCGGCGGCTTCCGCTCGTCGGACACACACTACAGGAGTTGTATTGTCGATTGTGTCGTTTCCAACTGTGTAGGTGTGCGAGCGGGAGCTGTTCAGTACGGCCGTGCGGTCCGATGCCTCATCGTGGATAACATGACGAGCAAAAAGGCCAGTGGCGGCAACAATTCACGGTTCCTGCACTGTGTATTCGCCCGCAACGGCAGAGCGGGTGGTGGCGCAATCTGCATTGCTGGGATAGCGGTGAACTGTTCGTTCAGCAGGAACCTTGCGGACTATGTCGGTAGCGAGTCGGCCAACTTCTACAACTGCGTCGAGACTTTCAACGGGTCTGTCGGGTCAGGCGGTGTCGGGTCATTGGTCAAGGCATCAAATTGCGTGTTCAGAACTGGCATCAATTCGAAGGGCGCGTCACTTTATTCGTCCATCGGCGCTTCAGTGACCAACGCCTCTCCGTATCAGTTCGTCAATCCGATGTTCTGCGACTTCCGGCTTCTGTCGGGATGCGAGGCTGCCGGCGCGGGCGATGCCGCGTATGTTTCGCTTTTTGACTTGCCAGGTAATGTTGATCGTTTCAGAGATCTGATGGGAAATGTGGTTCCTGAGACGGGTGCGATTGATGTTGGTGCGATTCAGGGCGAGGTTGAGCCTGAAGGCGGTGCCCTCCAATTTGCTGAGAGCACAATATCGGTAGACGGGGTTCCTGCTGTGCGCGGTGGCGAATACGTGTATGCCGAGACTTATCCGACGCAGTTTTTTGTAGCTGTCACACCGCCGTCCGGCAAATACATCTTTGCATTCAAACGCACGGGTTACGGCTATTCGGGCGACGGCGAGTTTCTGGAGACGATGGCTGACGATACGATTTGGATGATGCCGCCTTCGTCAGGCCGCATCTACACGAATACACTCTCAACCGCAAACTATTGCTATTATGTGGATCCGAACCTCGGCAATGACGGCAACGACGGCACTTCGCCGAATGCTCCGTTCAAGACGATCCAGGCGGCGGTAAATGCGGCAGGAACCGCACGCAGCGTAATCCGCTGCGCCGTCGGCACGTACGATTCGGACGATTGCGTGAAGGAAACCGCCGGAATGACGAATCGCGTATCTGTTACTACAGACCAGACGCTGCGCATTGTCGGCGCTGGAGCAGGGAAGTCGATCATTAAGGGTGCGCTTGACGAGAGCGATCCGGCTCACGACGGCAGCAAACGCGGTCCTGCGGCGATGCGCTGCTTTGCAAGCGGCTCGGGCAAAGCGAACATTTTGCAGGGTTTCACTCTTGCTGACGGACGTTGCGGATACACGGTAAATGGCACAGATGCAGTTTCTCAGCACAGCGGCGGCGGTGCATTTCTTGGAGGCTCCCTAACGTCCAACATGATCCTTTCCGATTGCGTTGTGACGAACTGCGGCGGTTATCGTGGTGCGGTGTACGGAGGCACGGCCAATCGTTGCGTGTTCGTCGACAGTTTCGGGTACAACGGAGGTGTTCGCTATTGCCGCGTGAACAGTTCGCTCTTCTATGGGAATCCCTACGATACGGGCAACAAGCGGATTCTCAGCTCCAACAGCATCTTCTGGCATTGCACGTCCATAGGCATGGACAAGTCGTCCGACAAAATGCTGGCCGGAGGAATCGGCATCACCAACTCGATTCTTTCCACCATCTACGGGACGTCGGCGAATTCGAACATCCAGGGGACGTTCATAGGCGACTCGGGCGCCACGGTGTCGGCAGGAACCGAGGTTGATCCTCAGTTCATAGACCAGTCGTCCCGCGATTACGGGCTGCTGGCGTCTTCGCCTTGCATCGGCGGCGGCATTATGTCCGATGACTATGCCCGGCGATATTCACCAGGATTTGGTGGCGATCCGATTCTGTTCGTGAACGGGCTTCCCACCGCTGGAGCCATTCAGAGAACGAAGGCGTCCTGCGTGACGCTGTATAACGGACGGGACGGTGTTGTTCTCTCGCCTGCCGGAACGAATGCTCTGTCTGCTGGCGAATCCGTGACGATTTCGTTCGACGGTTCGAAAGCCACACGTCCGATATCCGGATTCTTCGTCAACGGAGAAGAAGAGGAGTATTCTGAGACGACGAGCTGGACCTTCACGGCACCACCTGAAGGCGTATATCCGACTGCTCCATTCTCCGTGCAGCCAATCTTTTCAACGAACTGGTATGTGAACGCCGCAACCGATGTGGAGAACGGCAACGGGATGTCGGCTTCGAGCCCGAAAAGGACGTTCCACGGTCCTGGCGGCATTTTTGACGAGTGCAACGTGTTGCCTGGCGACTGCATCCATGTCGCGCCGGGAACGTACACCACGGGAGAAGGCGTGTGTGACGTTTCGGGCGATCATGGTTCCGCTTACGTGAATGCGCGCTGTTCGATTCCGGAAGGCGTGTCGGTCGTGGCGGACGGCGGCGCGGAAGAAACGTTCATCGTGGGTGCGGACGGGAGAACCGGACCGATCGATTCGAAGGGACGCGGCACGAACTCCGTCCGTTGCGTCTATCTGCGAAACGCATCTTCGGTGACGGGATTTACGCTTACGGGTGGACGTACCTGCGGCGATGGCGCATACAATGCCAACAATCAGGGCGGCGGCGCTTACGCGATAAACGATAAAGGTCTTATCATCGATTGCGTGATATCCAATAATGCCTCCAGCCGCGGAGGCGGCATGAGCAACGGGAAAGCGATCCGCTGCAAGTTCTTCGACAATTGGGCAAACAAGAACCGTGCCGCCGTCAGTGCGGGCATCATCATCGGGTGTGTCGTGGACCGCAACCGCGGTGTCAATGCCACGCAGAACACTCTCGGCATCTGGAACTGCACGTTCGGCCCGGACAACACGACGGAAGACGGAACGACGGCCACAAGTTCCCTCGGGATGCCGTATGGGCCGGTGGTGAATTCGGTCATGTGCCAGAATGTGCAGGTCGATACATCGAAAACTGCATATTTCACCAACTGCATCTTCGTTACCTTGTCTGGCAAGCCGGATATGGGCGTCTAATCTAACTGTGTTACCGCAAAGGTTGATGTCCTCGACTTCAACGTGGATTACTCGCCGGTTGTCGGTACGAATCCAGCTGTCGATGCAGGTTCTATTGAGCACACTGCCGCCGAGCTCATCGGTTGTCCTGATGCAAACGGCGGACAGCGCATATACAACGGGGCGATCGATATTGGCGCAGTGGAGGCCGACTGGCGCGATCTCTATGCTGCTGCTCTCGGGAAGTTCGTGAACGTGACATCGGCTACGGAGAAAGTGACACTGTCCGGCGGAAAGGTGCGCCTTGGCGATGGAGATGAGATCGCCGGGACATGGGCGCCTTGCACGTCCGGTTTGGGGATACGGTATTCCGCGACGGCGGAGGTTGAAGGAGCGTGCGTGCTGTCCGGCGAATTTACCGATGTTTCGGGCAATACGCTCGCTGCAGCAGAGGTTTCGTCGGGGATGGAGAATGTCTCATTCCGCGGAAAGGATGCGATCGTCGGCTTCCGTTTCGGGAGCGTCGGTGAAGAGGGGCTTCTCTCGTCGTTCATGCAGAAGGCGAACGCAATGGTCTTTGTGTTGCGTTGATGTGTGCGGCGGAAAGGTGACGGAAAAATGAAGCGGATATTGTTTTCGGTCGGAGTGTGCGCAACCGTCTTGTCGGTGGGTGCGTTTGATATTGCCGGACTCCAGAAGTCGATCGATGCCGCGTCCGCCGTCGGAGGCGGAACGGTGACGGTGCCGAAAGGCAAATGGGAGACGGGGCCTCTCGCCCTCAAGAGTGGAGTGACTCTCCGTCTCGAAAAGGGCGCGACGCTGCTCGGCTGCACGAACAACGCCGTATACAAGGCGGCGGGACTTTCCGCCCTCATTCACACCATCGGTGCAACGAACGTGGCGATCGAGGGTGAGGGAATTATCGACGGACGCGGAGGACTGTTCACAACGCGATCGCGCCCGCATCTTGTGAACTTCCGGAACTGCCGTAACGTGCGAGTGGAAGGTGTGACGCTTCGATGCGGCGGGAGCTGGACGCTCAATCCGCTTCGTTGTGACGGTGTGACGATACGCAATGTCAAGATATGGAGCCATGTGAATCATTGCAATGATGGCATAGACATATCGTCGAGCAACGTCTTGATTGAAAACTGTGACATAGATGCCGACGATGACGCGCTCGTGTTCAAGACCATTGCTCCGGACGTTGCGGTCGAGAACGTGAAAGTGCGCAACTGCCGATTTGCTTCGAGCTGTAACGCGATAAAGTTTGGAACTGAGAGCCATGGCAAAGTGCGCAACGTGGAGATACGTGACTGTAGGCTAGAGCCGACGTCTGCGCAGGGACGTTTCGACTGGCGGCGAAACACTCCAGGAGTGACGGACTATCTAGTCGGGCTTTCGGGAATAGCTGTCGAGTGCGTTGATGGCGGTTCGCTTGAGAATGTGACCGTTTCCGGCATCCGTATGGACGGATACCAGACGCCTATATTCGTGCGCCTCGGTGCCCGGAACAAAAGCAAGACTGGCCGTCCGTCATGCATGAAGGATGTTCTCATCGAGAACGTGACGGCGACCGGTCCGGCAAGAAGCCGAATAGCTTGTTCTGTTACTGGCGTTCCTGGGCTTAGGCCAAGTGGAATAACGATTCGCAATGTCGATCTGCTGTTTCCTGGCGGAGGTGTGGCGGCGGATTTCACAACGGTCGTTCCGGAGGTAGCGAGCCATTATCCGGAGAATAGGATGTTCCATGCGATTCCTCTGCCGGCGTACGCATTCTATGTGCGTCATGCAGATGGCGTCAGGCTCGAGAACGTGCGTACGAAGTTCGCTTCCGACGAAGAGCGTCCTGCAGTTGTAATTGACGATGCGCAGGTGGAGATTGACGGCATGTGCCGGTTTCAAGCTCCTGTTGGTGGCGCAGAAACGGTCGCAAGGATGTCTGACGTCACGGCTGAAGACCGCATGGCGCAATACTGGAAATCGATTGATGCAGGT
>JAGBFY010000096.1 GCA_017936245.1 Kiritimatiellia bacterium | reverse complement strand
CGTGAGCCACTTCCCCCTGAACTTGCAGCGGCACGTTCTCTCAAGCAGCCTGAACGGAAGAAACTCGAAGTTGACGTATTTAACAGTCTGGATATCGGCAAGGAGGATGAAAAGGAGAAGGATTCCGAACTGGAGGACGATGATACTCCTGTTTCCGTGACCTACGAGACGAACGGAAACGTAAATCCTCACAGGATAATCATTCGCCTAAAGGATGCGTCCGCAACAGACGAAGGTTTTGCGATAAACATCTCCCGCAGCGGCAAGGCGACGGTTGGCGAGGAAGATGAAGATGACAGAAGGGGTAAGAAAAGTGTCCGCCGGCGTCGCTGACAGGTTGCGCAGAGGCTTCACGCTTCTTGAGGTTATGGTCGCCACCATAATCCTTTCGCTTGGGTTGGTTGCGCTGTTGACGGCGTTCATGCAGTGCCAGCGCATAATGCGGGCAACGCAGGGCTTCGAGACTGCGCAGTACGTGCTGATGCTCGGTGAGACCCTATACCCTCTGCCTTCCCCTGATCAGGTATCCGACGATCCGCTTGAAAATGAGCTGCTCAACATTGAGGAAACAGAGGCTTTGAGCCTTCTTAACGATCTTGAGCTTGATGACATTCCGAAAGAGAGACGGGATGAACTTGAATACTATACGTTTGAGCGAACGGTGGACGAGATTGATGACGAGGAGCTTGCGCGAAGCGGATATCTTTACACTGTGCGCACCGTAATCCGTTGGGGCCGCGGGAGGAGCAACAAGGATCGCAGCGAGACCACCGTCATTACGCTTTGGAGAAAGAAACGATGAGGAATGCTTTCACCATAGTGGAGCTGATGCTCGCTGTGCTGATACTTTCGATTCTTACGATTGTATCCACTTGGACTTTCCATACGATCATACGCAACTGGAATCTTGCCACTGAAATGGCCGACAACATGCAGCGAACGGACTACGCCCTCGCGCAGATCACAAGTGCATTGCGCAGCGCCTATTTCCCGACGAGTGGGGAGACGAGCGTTGTGGACGGATTCCAGCTTGAGAACGGCAATGACCGCAATGATCCGGATGAGTCCGACATGATAGCATGGACGAAACTGGGGCCTGCGATTGTCGGACGAAACTCCCGTTTCGCAAAGTCCGCGCATCATGTATCCATCTATGTGGTGGAGCCGGGTGAAAGTGATGTCGAGGCGTACGAGAATGGTGGGCTTGTATGTGACGTGATTGGCGAGAACAAGTTCCGTCCGGAGGATTTTGACGAAGAGGATCTTGAAAACTGGGATCATTTCGTCCTTAGTGAGAACGTGCAGGGATTCAACTGCCGTGTCCTTGACAAGGAGCAGCCTTTTGATGCGGATAGGGCTAACTGGCAGGATACATGGGATACGTCCAACTGCATTCCGCGTCGCGTGCAGCTTACCTTCTGGATGAAGCCTCTTGAGGAAGGAAAGGAGCCGTATCCGATCGTGCGGGTGGTTGAAATTCCGCTCTGGGACATGTCTCAGAATCCGGTCAAGATTGATTCGTCTGGCACTGATGGGGAAAAGCGCGGCGGCAAGAAGTGATGGCATGAAATCAACAAGAAGAGAGTTTCTGGGATTGGGGGCTGTGACTTTTGCCTCGCGGCTGTTCGGCGGCATTTTGGGGTCGAAAAGGAAGAAGTGGTATAAAGGTAATCTGCATGCGCACACGCTTGTTTCGGACGGCAGGGCGTTCCCAGTTGAGGCGGCTCTCCTGTATCGCGACATCGGATATGATTTTCTGATGTTCTCCGAACATAATCTGGTGCACGACAAAGAAATGTGGGTGACGGAGAAGACCCACAAGGAGATAGCGGGTGAACGTCCGACCTACGGAAACCACTCATTTGTAGCTGTGGCGGCAAAGGAACTGTCGCCTTCTGCAATAGTGGCGGCGATAGATTTCGGAGCTCGAAAGGTGATTGTGGATTGGCGGGATGAAGGAGATTGGGTAGTGTCTTCTGTTGTCCTGCGCAAATCAAATCAGGAGATTGCCATTGCGGATGGAGTTACGATCAGAGGCAAGGCGGATTCAACGGCCAACGCTCTGCTGACAATACCGCAAGGTGTTACCAATGTGTTCCTGTACGGCATTGTAACTGCGGCAGTTGCCATGGAGAATGGCAATAGCAGACCCGCAATCCAGATCCTTGGCGGAGAAAACGTGACTGTCAGGGACCTCACGGTCGTTTCGGACGGCTGCGACGGAATAGAGTCCTCCGGTGCGGTGAAAAATCTCCAGATTGACAGCATTACCTGCAAAAAGCCGCAAGACTGGCCGAAACGAAAGTCGTGTCGGTGACGAATCGCGCGAGTGCGCCAGATGCCGTCCGCTCACGTTGTTCGTCAGGTATCCCGTTTTGCCTGCCACGGCGCAAGCGTAGCGGTTTGCGTCTGTAGATGATCGATGGTTGACTTAAACGGCGGTTCTCGGCGTCCAACTGCCGGATTTCGGGTAATGAAAATAATTTCTGGAGGGTGTAAGAATGCCATGACTAGATTTCCTGTATATGCATAGGTCGCACATGGTGTGCGAATATGAAGTGGTTAGGAGGTTTTAAATGAAGAAGATTGCAAGTGCAATTGTATTGGCGGGGTTGGTGATGGCACCGGTTTGTTTTGCTGAGGCAAGATGCTGCGGACGTAGAACGGTTGTGGTGCGCAAGGCCGTGCGGCCTTGCCCGGGGAATGTTTCAGTATGCCGTGCCGGAGGCAAATGCAAGAAATATTCCTGGACGGGACGGATCCCGGAATGGAAGAGACTTCCGGATGATTGTCAATTTCTTCCAGATGAGGAATATGAGCGATTCAAGGAAGCAATGGAGCTTATTCCGGAGAAAGTACGCAAGCAGGCGGCGAAAAAAAAAATCAAGCAGCGCACTGAATATCTCAAGCGTCCAAATGCAAAACGGGACCGCAATGAATTTGTGGCCAAGCTTGCCCGGCGTTCGGTGTGTCGGCGAAGGAGGGTTTCGGATGAATATGTATTGAAAACATATGATGATATGCTTGTTTATGGGCGTCCGCTCGTTTTGGGATTCACGGAATGCGAATTGACTTGGCTTGCCGATCAATATGGTTTCACCAATGTCTCGAAGTTTGTCAAAAAAGTGCTTTCAACTTCTGAGAAGAAGCGGCGCAACTGGCAATATCCGATGGATGATCAGGAGTTCAAGGCTTTTTCGGAACTGGCTCGAATGGCTGCAGGCAAAGAATGGCGCGAGTTTGAGAACCGGCTTTTGAAGATGAACAATACCTACGCTTCTGGAACCACACCATGCGATCAAAGGGAACAGTGCAGGAGAAAATCATTTTGATGTCTTTCTCATCCTTAATCCTATAAATGCCTGAACAATCCGAACAGAATTCCCATTCGTGATTGTCTGGCGATCACGAGCCGACTGGATGCTGACAAGCGCACCGGATGAGTGTCACCTGAAGGGATGGGCCCGAAAACACCTTCATCATCAGGTTGAACGAATAGAAGTTTAAATGAAGGTTGAAAAAATGTTTTTGATATGAATGGCGCATGTTTTCTATGACAGTGATGTGTAATTTATCGGGAGTTTTGGTATAATAAGAAAGCATTATGTCAAAGATATTTAAAATTTCGTTGTTGGTTGCTGGTGTGATTTTCGCAATGGCGACTTTTGCGGGATCAGCCCCGAAATATGTGTTTCTTTTCATTGGAGATGGCATGTCCACCCCTCAGCGGATGGTGGCGGAAGAGTTTTCGATAAAGATCGGGGGCGGCGAATTCGCCATGAACCGTATGCCTTATCAGTCGAATACGCGTACCAAATCGGCAAATTCCATCATCACGGATTCTGCGGCCGCC
>JAGBFY010000001.1 GCA_017936245.1 Kiritimatiellia bacterium | reverse complement strand
TGATGCCGAAGCTCGACGGATGCGCCGCCACGCAGAAAATCACGTCCGAAAATCCCGATGTACGCATTCTGCTCCTGACATCCTACACGGAATCCTCCAAGATACTGCATGCAATCAAAGGAGGTGCGTCGGGAGCGATCGGAAAGAACGCGCCCCGGGAGGAGCTTCTTTCCGCGATCCGATCCGTAGCCGGCGGCAAAACAGTGTTTTCCGACGAGATAAAACAGCTTATGGCGGAAACGAAGGACATACCGGTCCTCTCACCGCGCCAGAAGGAAGTTCTTGAGGCGTTATCGCGGGGTCTGACAAACGACGACATCGCACGTCAATACAACCTTTCAAGAGCGGCGATAAAGTTCCATCTTCTGGAACTGTACAGGAAGCTCGGAGTCGCCAATCGCACCGAAGCCGTATCCATCGCAATGAAAAGACACCTGCTCGGCGACTGATCCTTTAACACGGTTATCCGTCCGTCAAAGATCGGTGCGGCATCAGCATACGCATTTGCGTTCGCTTAAACGCCTGCGCGGCGAATCCCATCCAGAAGTCTGAGCTGACCGGCGATGAGGTCATCGGCGACGGAGGTCCCGAAAATGGACGACCTTGCCTCGTATCCGCCTTCCGCATAGGCCGATTTCACCGGAAAATATCCGCAAGAGCCGTTCGTCAGGCAGCTGAAGAGCGTAACCGCGAACGGCGATGCCGACTTTACGCTGCGCCCGATTTCCGTAAACGGCTCACCCGGCACGCCGGCAAACGCGAGCGAATCGCCGATCGAAACGGCCGATACCGGCATTTCAAAGAAATCAGGCCCGTTCTCAAGCGAAAGCATCCGTCCCGCCTCGGCCACGACCGTCGTGAGCTCCATTCCGCTGAAAGGAATCTCATCGTCGCGTCCCTCGCTGTGAAGCGCAACGAACCTGTGGGCCTGCGGAAGCTCCTCAGGCTTCGGCCTTTGGGACGGCACACTTACATTCTTGACATCGAACCTTACGCGTCCTGACGGCAACGAAATGCACTTTCCCCAGACGGATAGAGCGGCGGCGGCGACCGTGCGCCCCATATGCCGCGCATGCTCATATCCTCTGTCGACATCATCGAAATCAGGCGCAAGACCTTCCCGCTCGCCCGGACGGGGATCGGTGCACACATGGTTCACATCACCCTGCGCACCGTTGAAAAATATGCACGAGACGCCGGGCTCCGCACGTTCAAACGTGCGTCTCGCGAAAGCCGGCCAATCGCCGGAAATCACCTCGCCGCCGACCACGTCGGGATGCGTCGCGAAATTGAGTACGGCTATATCGCCCTTCCCCTCTCTGCGGATGCGGACTACCTGAACCGTTTCGTCCGGTGTTCCGAGTGGCGAATCTATATCAGGATTGTTCACGCCGGGATTGGTGCGGATGGTGCCGTTCTTCATCCTGTATCTGCGCACGAAAGAAATCCTCTTCGCCTCGGCCCGGCCGTATGCCAGACTCGCCGGAACCATATCCGCAACGGCCATCTTCGCGACATTGCACAACGTCTCGGCAAGACGTTCATTGTACTCTGCCGTACCGTCGAAGAGATGACATCTTCCCTCATCGGCGACTCCCGCTCCCGGACCTGTATGCGTATGCGTGCAGTGCAGAAATACCGCATTGTCAGGAATCCCCACCGCCGCCGCAATCTTTGCGCGGAGCGCGGACGAAAACGCGGTTCCTTCAATCCCGAGAAGGTCGGCGGCGATCAGCACCGCCGTATTTTCACCGTCGGAAACGGCAAGTGCGTTCGCCTCGAGCGGATCAAGAACTTTTTTCGCGAAGCGCTCCTCGAAATAACCGACGACCGGCACGCCCAATTGCGGCGTTATGTCCGTACGCGCAAAACCGGCCTTGAATTGAACATCTTTCACTTTTCACCTTCTTTCAAAACAAAACTTGCGAGCCATGCCGCCAAGACGCATACCAAAAGTCCGATGCCGCCGACAAGAAACACGTGCGGACGAGCAAACGGCAAGGGCGCGTACCTGAGCGTGAAGCAGACTGCGTAGTTGATTACAAGGCCTACAACCGCCGCGCGCCCCTTCACGCGGCGGACAAACACGCCGAGGAAGAAGAGCCCCGCAAGCCCCGCCGTGAGCACGGATATAAACTCCTTGAACGTGTCGAAGAGTGAGCGCGTATCGCAATGCGCAAGCGCAAGCGCCGCCGCGACTCCCATTATTCCGGAGGCGAACGTAAAAAGCTTCCCCCACTTCATCTGCGCCTCGCCCGTCATCGACGAACGTACCCTTAGTACGAAATCCGCCGTCAGTGCCGTCGCTGCACTTGAGAGATTTGCCGAGAGCGTTGATACAGTGGCGGCAAAAAGCGCGGCCGCCACAAGACCCGCCACCGGCGCGGGAAGTCCGGAGACGATGAAGAACGGCAATATGCTGTCAGCCTTCGGCAATGACGGATCAAGCATCTCGGGATTGCTGCGGTAGTACGTCCAAAGCGCCGTGCCTATCGCACAGAAAAGCGCGCTCACTAAAAGCGTAAACACGCCGTTGAACCATATTGAACGTCTTGCCGCCTTCTCGTCCTTCACCGAACCGTACCGCTGTATCACGCACTGGTCGCTCGTATAGGACGAAAGGTTCTCCACGACGGCCAGCACCAGTACGACCCACAGAACAGGTTCCGTCGCAAGAAAACGCAGATCCAGAAGCGTCGTCTTGCCGTTTGCCTGCGCCATGGTCCAGGCGCCGGCAATGCCGCCGTCGGCACCCATGATAAGCGCGACAAAAATCGCGACGGCGCCGGACACGAGTACGATTCCCTGCACGAAATCGCTCCACACCACCGCCTCAAATCCGCCGAACGCGCAATAGAGGATTGTCGCCGCACCGCATACCAGTATGCATCCGTCCACCGAAACATTCGTCATGGCGTTGAGTGCGAGAGCCGGAAGCAGCGTGACGATCGCGACGCGCGATATCATGAATACGACATACGCACCGGACGCGAAAAGCCGCACCGCAGCATTGAATCGCTGTTCGAGATATTCATACGCGCTCGCGGTCTTGAGTCTGCGGAAGAACGGAAGGTAATAGCGGATCACCACCGGCGCCATAGCGAATATCCCGATCGTCATCGGGAAGTACCGCCAATCCGACATGTAGTACTGCGCGGGAGCGGCAAGGAACGTCACCGACGAAAGCATTGTGGCGAAAATGCTCATGCCCGCCACATACCACGGGATGCGTCCGCCGCCGCGGAAATAATCGTCGGCTGATTTCTTCTTGCGCATGAAATGAATAGCCATGCCTGTCATAAGAATAAAATACAGCGCAACGACACTCCACGCGACAGGTCCAAATCCCTTGTTGAACCGGAAGTCCTTTGCCGCAACCCAGCGGTCTGTCACAACATGATAGAACCAGTTCCGGACACCGTCCGTCCCTTCCAATGCGAGATGCTGGTCTCCGACGGGCTGAAGACGCATGCCCGCGGACGGAACAACGGGCAACGGCGAAATTTGCCGTGTGCCCGCTCCCGCCGAAGCACCCGTACCGTTGATGGCCGTGGCGAATCCGTTCGTGCCGTCATAGACGATTCTGTAGCGCAGCTTGTGGTCACCGTTCTGCTCGGCGGCAAGCTGCACGCCATGCGCGGTTCCGGCCAACACCGCCGCCAAAACGAAAATGAAACGTCCAAACATCAAAAATCCCCCTGTCGGAAACCGACCGCTTACGCATCATTTCGTTTTTGCGTCATTCTTCTTTATGAAACCGAGCGCATCCATCGCCGCGAAAAGCTCCTTGCGATCTGCGGCAGAAAGAGGACGTCCGTTGGGCGCTCGCCCTTCTCCGCAGTCGAGTCCGATGTACTTCATCATGCTCTTGTGCCACGAACCGTTCGGCTTGGCGATAAGAAGCTCGACGAACTTCACGGCCTCGTCCTGCAGTTTCGATGCGGCGGCGACGTCATTGGCGGCGGCAAGCGAACATATCCTGGCGAAATGTTCGGGAATCACGTTCTGCGAAGTGCCGATGCAGCCGGCGAAGATGCCTGTGGACAAAGCGGAAAGTACCTGCTCGTCGGCGCCCGCGAAGAAAATCGCCTCTTTCGGGAGCTTTCGCCGCAGCGCCTGCACGGTCCAGTATTTGTAGTTCGTGTACTTCATGCCGCGCACGTTCTTGAGTTCAAAGAATCTGGCGTCACGGTCGGGAACGATATCCGCGCCGAGCGAATATATCATGAACGGAAGATCGGTGGCGGACGATATCCGCTTGTAGTGATCGTACGCGGCATCAAAGCACTGTCCGAAATAAACGGGAGCAACCGAGGACACCCAGTCTACACCGACCTTGGCCGCATGTTTTGCGAGTGCCACCGCATCGTCACTGGAAAGACACCCCACGTGTGCAATCAATTTGGCGCGACCGGCCGATGCTTTCACCGCACGCTCAAACACGCGCTTGCGCTCATCCGGCGAAAGGAGAAATCCCTCTCCCGTGGAACCGGTAAGATAAAACCCGCGAAGGCCTTTGGCGATTCCGTATTCAATCACCATTTCGACCATCTCCTCGTTGAGGGAGCCGTCCTTTTTGAAAGGCGTGTAAAGTGCGCTGTACGCGCCGTCCATTCCGGCGAAAACTTTGCCTTTAGGCACTGATAGGAGATTACTCATTTTATTTTCCTTTTATTTTTTAAGATAATTCGTCGCAACCAGATTCTCATCGCGCGAGGACAGAAGTTCGCGGCGCTTCAATTCGGCTTCCTCATGGGTGCGAAACACCCAAAAGCCGCACTCGGGACTTTCGCGTCCGACAATGTCATAGACCATGAAATATCCGGCCCGCGCGAGAACCCGTCCCACCCATCCGGGGCAGTGGTCGCAGTAACATCTGCAATGTCCGGCATCATTGTCCGTAACCTTCGAAAGCGACGGACACACGTTCATTTTGAGATGGTAGCAGTTCTCGTCGAAGCCGTGCGCAAGATCACAGTTCTCCTCGATGCGGATCCGTTCCCAGTAGTCGTACATCCCCTTGAATCCGTCGCGCTTGAACGCGTCAAGCGTAAAGAACGCCTGACGCTCGGCTACGCGCTCGTAGTACCGGTCGAGTTCTTCCGGTCCTTTACGCTCGAGATACTTAAATATCTCGTTGTAGAACTTAACAAAATGATCGCTGGGAAGCATGGTGGGGGAAAGTTAAGAGTTGGGAGTTATAAGTTAGGAGTTAGGGGTTAGCGGTTAGTGACTAGTGGTAGTGGTTAGGGGGTAGGGGCTAGTGGTAGGGCGGCTTGTCCTCAAGCCGCCGCTCATACGGAAGTTATCGGCAATGCGGCGGAGGGTTTGGCGGCAGGAGCCATCGCCGGTTTCTTCAAGAATGATCTCGTACGGAGAACCGGAGCAGAACGCCTCGTTGAGAATGCGAGTGAGAGTGCAGAGCCCTTTGCCGCCGGGAATATTCCTGCTATCGAGATGCTTCAACGCAGGACAGTCCTTCACCGTCAGCACCGCACCGTCGTCAGTCTCTTCAAGCGTATAGTCTGCGCCCTCGCGATCCATGTAATACCGCCACCACGCCAGAAGTTCCGACTTGTCGCCCGCCTTCAATTTCTCGTGAAGCGTCTTATACACCTTCGTACCAGTCTCAAAAACAACCTCACGCAAAGCCTCTTCGCCGTAGTTGTCGAGCATGTAATTCGCACCGTCCAATATCGACGCGTGAAAATCTCGATGCAACGCCCCACCCGATACATAACGCAATCCGGACATCCCCGCCGCATCCTGAACATCTAGAGATGTTTCTTTTTCATTCATGCAATCCACCTTGAATTCAATCATACATCAATGTCGCATTGCGCTGAATAATCTGCATTGCAGGGTCCAACCTGCACGACGTCTTTGTGACTTACGGTCGCACACGCAAGCACCCTTCAAATAGCATCACAACAAGAATTGCGCTACTTGGTATTACGGAATCGGAATGAATAGAGATTGGCGTCAGACAGCTCGAACTCGATCGTAACAGGCTTCCCTGCAAAATCTGCCACTTTCAGGCTCGTTGCGAAATCGACTGGTCTGTCCACCTTGTCCCCGAACAGCTCCACACTCCTTATGCCGCGACCGCACTCTTCGCGTATTGTGATGAACATGCGTCCGCGGGCCGACGTGGAGAAATTCACGAGCATCTCAGAACCGGAGAACACCAGCGGCTTAGTCACAACCGTCTGCCCGGCGTACGAACCCTTCCGCGAAATGAAACCGTCCTGACGGATGCGGTATCGGTTGAGATTGGACGCAAGACCCGACCAATGCCGGTCGAACGTGAAGAGAGCCAACTCGTCATCGCCGCCGACAGGCGACGGAATCTTCACGAGTGTCCGGGCCGGATAGCAGTCGCCGTACACCCAATTATCCGGATTCTCCGGTCCCGGACGCATAAAGGCGTCGTCTTCCCGGAAGAAGTTCTGTCCATCCCTTGAGAACATGAACACGCAGTCGGTGATAGCCAGACCGAAACGGCGATTATGTGACGCCCTCCATTTGCGCTTTTCAAGAGAAGGAAGGCGCACGAAATTAGGTGTCCACTTCTTGCGATCCACATAGCGGGATGGGAAGCCTACGAACATCGAAGGCTCGCGGTAGTACGGCTCAACCACATTGGTATAGAGCGGATAGTCCTCCGCGCCAGCGCCGAAGTTAAGGAGTTCCGGCTTTGTCCAGGTCTTAAAGTCCTTTGATACGCAGTGCCTCACGTCACGAATCTCAAGATCTCCGTTGCGTTCAGCCTCCACCTTGTGCAGTCCCCTGAGATACAGGTGGTATTCATTACGCGTCTTGTCCCAGAAAGCCACATTGAGGGAATCGAACAAACCGTCTTTCGTGAGCACCCATCCCCTGCGGAAGTTGATGCCGTCTGCTGACAGAAAGCAGGCAAGCCCTCCACGCGCCCCGATGCCCTTATAGCGTTGGTCCGGAGGGCATGCGGGATTATCATCCTTGAACACCATGAAGTTGTCCCAGCATGAATTGAAGGAATCCTTGTCCAAAATACAGTTGTTGTCCTTCGAGCCCCGGAAATCAACCAACCCCAGCGAGGGCTTATTCCATGAAATTCCCCCGTCGCGGCTTTCGGCATAGCAAACTCTGACGCTGTCGGCGGAGAACTGCTTCTTCACATCCTTCCATCCCTTTGCCATCGCCCAGCCCAGATAGTACATTCGCAGAAACTCGCCCTTATCGTCACGATCCGGGACAATGCAGTGATAATCGCAACCATCACCCTCCCAGGGCTTGTCATGCTTCATCGCCACTCCGACATATTCAGGCTGGTGCACAACCCGCGACGCAGTGGTTCTGCCGACATCAACGACATGGTCATCCCACATCACTTGCAGCCTGTCCGCTATCTGCAGCGGCGCACCGATTGCGGCAACCATAGCGAGCGCCGCAACTGAAAAAACAATCTTGTTCATTTGCACATTCCGTTTTGTTCAACTGTATTTCCATATGCCCGCCACGCGGAACGGTCAACTACCGCAAGCCGGCGGTGCATGTAACGCGGAAACCGATAGTCGATGAAGTGGCAGTTTCAGGTCTGCTGATATAGCGACATGCGGAGCGACAGGAAGCCGCAGCAACATTGTAACATCCGCCACGAATGATTCTGTATCCCGAGGACGAATCAAGATTGACCTCACCACCGCTTGTCGAGATGTCCGTCTTCCACCAATCCAGGCACCATTCCCATACATTACCGTGCATATCGTAAAGGCCCCAGTCGTTCTGATCGTAACTGCCTGCAATTGACGTTCCATTTCTCGCTTCGCACGTAGCGGAAGGTTCAGTCCAATCGGTTCCGACCATGCCTCCGTTGTATTTGTAACGTCCCAGGTTGTCCAGATTCGTATCAGCATCCGTATTTTGGATGCCAGATCCATCTCCCCACTTTGTATCGCCATTCCCGGCTCGTGCCGCGAACTCCCACTGTGCCTCAGAAGGCAGATCGAAATCAATGCCGGTCATGCCGCGCAACAGCCCGAGGAAAGACTCAGCTGCCGGTGCGGCCGGCCATTCATTGAGGGTATTGGCCGCATTGCGGATGGAGTTGAAAGACACTTTTTCAACAGGACGCATCGCACGATCTGACGGATTGTTGAAATGAGACGGCTTGGTTTTGTATATATTGCTCCATTGCGCCTGGGTTACCTCAAACACCCCAATGTAGAAATTATTCGTGAGAGTCAGTCTGTGTACCGTTTCATAAGCCGTTGTCCCGGATTTCTCCCGCTGCTCCTCAAGTGCTGTCGAACCCATGGTCCATGTGACATCCTTGGCCATTATCTTACGCATGACAATCGTCGAAGTCCGGTAATCTGCATTCCCGAGAAGGCCGCCAGGAAGGAAGTCGGCGGACGGATAGTAGTTTTGCGAATCTATTTTTGCGGCCGCAGAAATATCCACCACCATATAGTCGGGAGTGTTGTCAAGCGCCCATGCCGTCACGACAGCTCGCGCACCGCCAGCGGCAATCTTGTGATTGGGCCACGATAAATCCGGACGCCATGTAATGGTGTACACCCCATCAATGGCATCATCCTCCATGACCTTTCGCCATACGGCGCCCTTTGCATTACATATGGCCTGCCCGCCGATGGAAGTCCATCTCGTTTCGCCGTTCACGATGCAGTTCGTCTGTATGTCAAGTGTGACGACCGCAGGCGCGTTATCCATCATGTACTTTACGGTAACGCGACGATCCGCGGCCTGCGACATCGTCACGGATTTCACTTCCGGAACCAAAGCCGAAGCTTCCTGTCCCCCTCCACCCGCCGTCATCATGATTCCAGCGATGGCGGTCGAAAAGATAACTGTCTTGATGTTCATGTTGTATCTCCTTACGTATATTGTCAACGTATTACGATTCCGAAAAAGCAGAACTTGTCCGAACGGAGGGAAACCCCTTGTGATTCGCACAGCGACCGAAAACGGGCGTCAAACGAAGACGCGACCGTCGCCGTCGAAAGCGTCCCTGACGCCAATGCGACCGCAGCGGACTCCTTGGACGAGCAATTGTTCTCGGCAGGATAGCCAGAAACAAAAAACCGATACGAATCTGCCGCCGCCTGGACGAACGGCAGCACGCATGCAACCGTCAAGATCCCAAGCTGTGCACGTCGACAAATGCGCGAGAGATTTAATGTTTTTCTTCGCATGAACATCTCCAATTAGTTCAGATGTTCAGAAGTGTATCACAAATGCGAATAGAAATGTTTTACAAATTATTTTTCGTACAATTGAAACATTTTACAAGAGGCATCCTATTTGGAATCCAACTATCTTGAACGACAGGATATTTGCATATATGCAGGTTGGTCGAATGTGCATTGCGGCTTCGCCTCGACCACGAAAATGAGGGGAGTTTGGAACGGTAATTTCCGTTCTCCACCTATCAATCCTTCACCTAAACCTTCCAAACCTTCTGAACCTTCTGAACTTCACAAACCTCGCAAACCTTTTCGTGCACTTTCGTGGTCGCGCCTTTAGGCGCGATACAAAAAACCAGAAACCCTCATCTCCACACACTACACCTCTCCACGGCCATAACCAACCCCACCCCCTAATCTCCACATCATACACTTCTTTCGATATGCTCCACCCAATAGGCTGATTTTATATAGCCGCATCTTTATTTGAAAACCGTTATTA
>JAGBFY010000095.1 GCA_017936245.1 Kiritimatiellia bacterium | reverse complement strand
CCGCTCCCGCATATTTCCGGACTGCGGTGAATCCGGTCTTGCGCATTCTCTATATCGCTTTCGACATCGGTCTTGCGGAAGAGTCTCCGTTGGCCAACTTCCGTTTTTGCCGCTTCCCGTTCGACGGGGCGGAAGGTTTCCGCGGAGCTTACGAAACCTACATGAAGCTCTTTCCTGATGCGTTCAAGGTGCGTATCAAAAAACAGGGCATCTGGATGGCTTTCGAAAAGATAAGCAAGGTGGAAGGCTGGCAGGATTTCGGGTTTGCCATCAAGGAGCACTTCAATGAGACGGCGTGGGATGACGCAAACGGCATAACGACATTCGCCTACACCGAACCCGGCACATGGTGGATGCGCATCGAAGCCAAGAAGGGACAGCCGAAGCCGTCGATGGAGGATTGCATCGCCGAAGCCGTTCGCCGGGCGAAGGCGGGCGATGCCGCCGCGCTCGCATGGTGGACGAGTGTGTGCCGTACGGAACGTGGCAAGCCCATCGGAAGACTGCTTGACACACCCTGGTGCAACGGCATGGTGTGGAGCATGAATTCCGCGCCTGGAATCCGCGGTGATGTAACCGACTTCAGCCGCAAGATCGGTGAAGAGCGCTTCGCCGAGCGGTATACCCCCGGAATGCAGCCACCCAAGGGATTGGACGGTGAATATGTCGATTCGGCTGACCTGTATGTCACCGCGGCGTTTGATTTCGACCGTTCGCATTTCGGCGCGATGAAAACGCCGCTTTGCTTTTCCCGCGACACCTGCGCTCCGGGCGTGTTCAAGGGTATGGTATCCTACGAATATGTGCGCAATCTGGCAGAGAGACTCCATCCGCAGGGACGTCTGGTCATGGGCAACTCCACGCCGATCCGCTGGTGCTGGCTTGCGCCGTATCTAGATGTGATGGGCTTTGAGATAGATTGGAACAAAAAGGCCGGATGGAAACCCGCGTCCGATGAACAGATGTTGTTCCACCGGGCGCTTTGCGGCGGCAAACCGTTCGGATATCTGATGAACACGGATCTCGGCACGTTCTCGAACGCGAAGATGGAAAAGTACATGATGAGAGCCGTCGCATACGGACTTTTCCCAAGCGTGTTCAGCAAGACGACGAGCGGATATCATTATTTCCAGACGCCTAAGCTCTACAACCGAGACCGTGCGCTTTTCAAGAAGTTCATTCCGATATGCAAGGCGATATCTGAAGCCGGTTGGCAGCCGGTCAACCGATTGATGTCTGTTGAAGATCCGGATGTGTTTCTTGAGCAGTTCGGCCGTGCTGACGGGAAATGCTACGTGACGGTTTTCAATAACGCCACGGAAGCTAAGACAGTCCGTTTGCGCCTCAAGAAATCCGCAAAAGTTCCGTCGTCGGAACTCGTTGCACGCGAGAATGTCAAATGGAATGGTGGCGAAGCCGCAATCACAATCCCTGCTGAGACATTGCGCGTATTTGCGTTCTGACACTGCAAAAGCAAGTGGTAGGGCGGTTTGTCCCCAAACCGCCGCGATTAGTACGCAATGGTAGGGCGGGCTCCCCGAGCCCGCCGCTAAGCACTAACCACTAACCACCGATAGCCACGTTGTAGGTGAGGATGGAGCCGTCGGAGAGCGTGAGCTTCACGGTTGCACCTGCGTCGAAGTCGAGGCTGGAACCGGCTTCGCCGCACTTGTCGCGCATTCTCTCTATGAGCATGGTCGCGTCTATCGTAACGAGCGTATCGGTTGCCGTGAAGTCGGGGTCGGTGTGGACGTGGATCATGTCGTGCTTCCCGCCAGCCTTGTCGGTGGCGGTGAACATGCATTCCGTGGCACCGGCAAGTCCCTTGCCCTCGATCATCACCTTGCCGCCGTCGTAGAGCGTGTCGGCATCATCCTCGTGTCCCTCGCTGAACACCCGCGTGATTGCGGACTTCGGAGCGGAAGGCTCGCCCTTGTCGAGGATCGCCTCGATGGACTTCGTCTGCGTTCCGGCTTCGGGATCGCCGCAGCGTCCTTCGACCTTGAACGTGATCTCGCGTCCGACGAACTCCTCGCCATCGAACGCCGCCGGAAGCGTCGCGTCGATGTGGTCTTCGGCGGATTCGATGACCTCGCACTCGGCCTCGACAGTATCGCCGGCGGCGTTCTTCGCCGAAGCGGTCACCTTGTCGCCCTCAAGGAGCTGAAGGTACTTGCCGTTGATGCGGAACTTCGCCGCCTGCTTTACGTGGCCAAGCGCACAGCCGTCGGACATCACGGTCGTAAGCACGAGCGTGAAGCCCTCGATGTCGTTGGACATGGAGAACACCACCGTCGGACGAAGGTCGTTGAGAAGCGTCGCCGTTACGCGCACGTTCTCCTTGGATGCCTTCGAGTCCTTGTTGGCGAACCAGCCGCGGATGGCAAGGCCGAAGGAGATCAGAGACCCGACCGTCACCGTCTCGCCGGTTGCGGCGGCGCGAGCCGCGCAATTCTTGAGGAACGACTGTATCAGGTCCCAGGCGACGCCTTCGCCTACCTGT
>JAGBFY010000094.1 GCA_017936245.1 Kiritimatiellia bacterium | reverse complement strand
TTGCAGCCCTCGTTCTCGATGACAAACGGATAGCGGTACCCCTTCGCCATGAGAAGCTCGAGGAACTTCGCCCAGTCGAGCGAGTCGCTGCCTCCGAATCCGGGAAGACGAGGCTCGTAGTTGCATCGATCCCATTCATTCGCCGGAAGCGGCACGCCTGCCTTCTTCGCAAGCTCTGCGTCCACGGACTGAGCAGGGAAAAGACGGCCCCAGTGCGTTGCGGCGGGAGAGTCCACGAAATTGCGAGTGCCCTTGATGTGGACGCGACGCAGACGCGAGAAATCCATTGCCTTTATGATTTCGCACGGATCGACGTGCTGCCAGATGTCATGCGACGGATCGTACGTCTCGGCAATCGCCCTGGACGGGACAAGCGCATACATGAGCTTGCGCGCGGCAAGGCAGCCAGGAAGGTTGTTGTAGCAGTCCGGCGCGGTGACAGGCTGCCAGCCCTCCATCGGGCAGTTCTCAAAGCAGAGCGTGACGCCAAGATCTTCTGCATACTTCGCGATCGGTGTGAACACCTTCTGGAACTTGAGAAGGTTCTTCTCGAATCCGCCGTCCTGACGGCCAAGTTCATGATCGTAACCGACAAAGGAACCGCACACGACATCGTTCGCGTCGCCGCCGAGAAGAGCCGCGATGCGAATGAGCTTGAGGATGTGGTTCTGGTTGACAACCTGATTCTCAGGCTTGCCGCCGATGAGATTATCGTAGGCACCAACGGAGATGCGAAGTCCCTCCTCATTGCAGCGTGCGACAACGCGCTTCGCAGCCTCAAGGTCGAACGTCTCGTAGTCGAGATGCGTTGCAGTATGGTCCTTGCGGTCGGAACCGCGACGGAACACGCACAGCTCAAGACCCTGCGCACCGACCTCCTTGGCGCGAGCGAGAACCTGCTCGAAACTCTCGCCGGGAAACGCGCTCGTCATGAGCCAGATCGGATTGTTGCCCGGTTTCGGTTTGGACTGCGCCATAGCCTTTTTCCCTGTCACTCCGGCGACGGCGGCAAGCGCCGCCGCGCTCTTGAAGAAATCACGCCTGTTCATCAGACAACCACCTCCCAGCCGTTGCGGTAGGAATCGCGCTTAAGAGAGATTCCCATCTTGTTCTCGCCGGCGAAGTCATTCTTCTCCGGATCCCAATCAAAGCCGGTGTCATACACATAGCTCATATTGCAGAGCTGGCAAAGAATTGCGCTGCGCCCACCGGTCTCGGCAGGTGACTGCGTAGGCTTGCGGTCATAGTAGTGTTCAACGAAGTTGAGAACCTGGCTTCTGTTCGTGGACTTGTAGATCTGCGTGTCGGCGGTATCAAGCTTGAAGTGCGCAACGAGTTTCTTCAACGTGGCGTCAAGCTTGTTGTCCTTCTTGGAGGAGGCGTCTGTGCCGTAATCCTTGCCGATGGATGCCGCCACAAGCTTCATTCCGGTGAAAGTGGCATCCGCAAGCTGCTTGCGGATCTCGGCGGTGGGCTTCACGCCAGCACCGGTCCACACGGCAATCTTGCCGCGGTTGACCGCCACAATGCCCTTCGTTCCGTAGAACACCGTCCCCCACGTGCCGAACGGACCGTGATAGAGTTCGACATCGCCATACGGCTTCTTGAAGAGCATCTTCATGCCGAACTGACGGCGGCAGCCGTGGAAGAGGTTGTCTGAATGGGGTTCATCAGAGCGGATAATCTTGTAGGGGCCGCTCTGATCCATGTCAAGACCCCACTGGGCAATGTCAAGGTGGTGTGCACCCCAGTCGCCGTTGTATCCGGTTCCGATATCGTCGTCAAAACGCCAGAACATCACCTGCGAATAGCTCTTGTGCATTCCGCGAGGAGCGAGACGGTCGGAGTACGGACGCCACTTCGCCGGGCCGAGCCACATGTTCCAGTCGACATCCGCATTGGGTGCGCCTTCAATGGCGGCCTTTTCGGGCTCGTCGAAGAAACGGACGGGATGGGAAGGTCCGCCAAGCTTCTGACCGCCACGGCCGTAGTTGGCATCCACGTACTTCACATCGCCGATGAATCCATTACGGACGATCATCACCGCCGTGCGGAACTCCGGCCAGCAACGCTGCATGGAGCCTGTCTGGAACACGCGATCATACTTCTTCTGGGCAGCCATTACCTTGCGCGATTCATCCACATTGAACGTAAGCGGCTTTTCGCAGTAGACGTCCTTGCCGGCCTTCATCGCCTCGACGGACATGTACGCATGCCAGTGGTCGGGCGTTGCGATGCAGACCATGTCGATATCAGGGTTCTTGATCACATCACGGAAATCGGCGTACGCCGTGCAGACGTTTGCGATCTTCTTTTCAGAATAGAAATCATTCACACGCTTTACACCGGCGGCAAGACGCACCTTGTCGCAGTCGCAGACAGCCGTAACACGGCACATGTCTGTGAGGCCGAGAAACTCACCCGTCAAATCACGAGCCCTCAAGCCGTAGCCTATGATAGCGACCGTGGCCTTCTCTCCATCCTTGAGAGTGCGTACACCTTTCTTTGTTGTCGCACATCCGGCAAGCGCCGCTGCAGCGGCGGACCCGAAAAGGAAGTTTCTTCTGTTAAGGTTCATTTTCATTATACTCCATTTATGTATTGTGAACGATTGAATCAAAGGAAAAGTCGCATGAACCAATTGGCCTGGACATACTCTTTTGCCTCTTCGATAGTAACAGGCTCACCGCCGCGATTGGCGGAAATCTCTGCGGCCTCCATGAAGGCCATGATTTCGAGGGTCTCTTCCGGAGACACAGGTGCGACACCTGTCTTGAAGAACTTGACGATCTCCTTCACGAGAGGCTGATAGCCCTGATATCCGTCAAAAACGATGACGGGGTTCTTCTTGTCCTTCGGCTTTTCCGGAAGCACATAGCCGGAGTAGATCCAGCTCTTGCGCATCAGACGAAGCTCGCCCATGCGTCCATCTTTCCAGGTGGCGTTGATCACATCATCCGTTTCGTTGCGGAAGCAGGAGACCTTGTCAACCCCCATGCCCATGATGGCGACGAGGGGTTCAAAGCCGTGTATGCCGTACCACGTGTAATAGTTGTGGGTGCCCTGCGGTTCAAGCGGCGAAGGCGAAATGAGAGCCGCGCCGCGTATCTTGCCGTACTCTCCGGCACGTGCGGCCTTGGCGACATTCGTAAAGCGGAGCGCAGAGGAAGAAAAATACTGCGCATTGTACTTCTTGCCGAGCTCGTATATCTTGAGCGCGTCGGCAAGATTGTGCGCCAAAGGCTTGTCGATGAAAACGCGCTTGCCGCTCGCGAACACCTTCTCCGCCTGAGCGAGATGCTCGCGTCCGTCACAGGTTTCAAGACACACCACGTCAACCTTTGAAAGCAGGATATCGATGGAATCGACGATCTCGACATTCATCTCTTTCATTTGAGAAATGTATTTCTCATAGCGGTTGGTGCAGGAGGCGATATCCTTCGACCCCCACTTGTACGCAGCTGTAACCTTGAATCCGGCAACAGAGGGATCCTTGTCCACATTCATTATTTTTGTAAAAGCTGTCGCATGGCTCGTATCTAGCCCAATGATTCCCACTTTGGTTTCCGCATAGGCAAAAGAAACCGACACCATCGCTAGCGCCGCAAAGAGCAATCTATTCATTTTTAGTTCCTCATGTTGTTGTTTTATGGTATTGGTACATAAAAACCCATCTCCATTAATCGCACATTA
>JAGBFY010000093.1 GCA_017936245.1 Kiritimatiellia bacterium | reverse complement strand
TGTGCTGTTCTTCGATCAAAATTCCGCTGCCGGGGAGAGAAGCCCCGCAGCCAATGAAACAGGGGGTCAAATGAGGTTATGCCGCGAACGAATACCCACAGTCATGCACGAAGAGCCTAAAATGAAAGGTCTGTTGGTATCGGTGCTGGCGGTGGGAACGGCTGTCGCCGCATGGATGTTTGTGGACGGCACGTCGCCGTCAAACCGCCGCAAGGTGCCGGGTTCGGTGTTTACGCTTGTCAAGGAAGGCAGGGTGCGTGCGGATATCGTCATTCCGGCTATGCCTCTCGACTGCGAACGCTATGCCGCCGATGAGCTTAAGCATCATATCGACAAGGCGTTCGGCGTTTCGATAGAGATTGTGAAGGAGGACAAGAAAAAACTTCAGAGGTATCCATATCACATCTTCGTCGGAGCGACCGCCGCCGCAAAGGCTATCAACCTTCCCGGGCGCAAACTCAAAAAGAACGAGTGGATTGTAAAGACGTTCGGGAACGGGCTCTACCTCATGGGACGCGATTCCGACATCAAGTACAAGGATATAGGCAATATCTGGAATCCTACGATCTACGCGACGATCTATGCGGCGTATGATTTTCTCGAGAAGGAGCTGGGCGTGAAATGGATTTGGCCCGGCCCTACGGGCGAGGTGATCCCTAAGCGCAATCATCTTGAACTCGTGAAGATCGACCGCACCGGGATCGAACCTTTGGAGGAGCGCATTCTTCACGGAACGGCTCCCTGGGGCATGCCGAAAATAGGCTTCTCCAATGAAGATGCCGCCGCCAGGTTTTACGCCGGACAGAACAAGTTCCTCGTCCGTCACCGTGTCGGCCGCAGACGCCGCACAAAGTCCGGTCATGCGTTCGAGAAGTGGTGGAAGCGTTTCGGGAGTACGCATCCCGAATACTTCAACGAGCTCCCAGGAGGAAAGAGGTGCCCCGCTTCGGTCGGCGCACTCGTGACGTTGTGCGTTTCGGAACCCGGCGTGTGGAAGCAGGCCGTTGCCGACTGGAAGGTCTGGTGGGAGAATGTCGGGAGCAAAAACGGTTTCGAGCCGTGGGTGAACAGCTGCGAGAACGATTATGTTTCGCTCTGCCAGTGCAAGAGGTGCCGTTCATGGGATGAACCGGATCCGCGGTTCGCGAAAAACAGATACTGGAACGGGTCGATGTCCTTCGACGATCTTATGGCGTTGCGCAAGGAACGCGGAGTGTACGGACTCAACGCGATGCTCAGTCCCAACCGATGGGGAATCCCCAAGGACGATCCCCGCAAACGTCAGCTTCCCTCGATAGCCGACCGTTATGCAAGATTCTACAACGAGGTGCAGAAGGAGGCGAGGAAGGTAAATCCCGCCGCCCGCGTTGTCGGATATGGCTATGTGAACTATCTTGAGCCACCCAAGAAGACGAAACTCGATCCGTCCGTGGTGATAGAATACGTGCCGCGCAGTTATTTCCCGTACGACCGGGAGGAGTCGGAATATTTCCGGACGTGCTTCCTCGGGTGGAAGAACGCGGGCGCGAAGGAGTTCACGTACCGTCCGAACTTCATGCTTGCAGGCGGTAACTATCCGTTCGACCAGGGCAGGCTCATTCTCGAAGATTTCGCGTTCGCCTACACAAACGGCATGACCGCGTGCGCATTTGATTCACTGCGCGGTTCGTGGGCCTGTCACGCTATGATGGACTACGCGCTTATCCGCGCGTTCCGTGATCCGCTTCACGGTTATGAGCGTGCGCGTGAAGAACTGCTTTCGGCGTTCGGTTCCGCGCGTGAAGAGGTCGCGAAATATTTCGACGGCATTTATGCGTATACGACCAAGTGGGCGTTCGACGACTTCCACAAAATCTCTTGGCAGAACAGCACGGGAGGCAATCACGGCGGCGGAAGCTACCACAACTGCGCGGCGATTCTCGGCGAGTATTTCGACGAGAAGTTCTTCACGGAGAATTACAGGCTGCTCGATTCCGCAAAGAAGGCGGCAAACGGCGACAAGGAGGTTGTCGCGCGAATCGAGTTTCTGCGCAAGGGTTTAAGGGATGCTGAGCTGACGCGCCGTACGCGGATCGCGGAGAAGGCGATGAAGGCCGCTCCGGACGACAAGGCGAAGGCGGCCGCGTTCGACGCGGCGTTCAAGGCGATGAACGATTACCGCGCATCGGTTGAGAATGAGTTTGTGTGCAACTTCCGCTATGAGGCGAGAAGCGAACTGCGGATGAAGTGGCCTCACAAGGAAAATGTAACCGCCGTTAAACCGGCGGCAAACAAAAAGAGTCTTGAATATTGATTAAAAGAAAGGATGATAAGATGAAAAAATATGCAGTAAGCGCGGTTGCGGCACTTCTTGCCGCAGGTACATCTTTCGCGGGGCCGAAAATCGATACCGGCGCGAACAGAGTCCGCACGGGCCTCAAGCTCGACATGAAGCGCATAGGCACGATCCAGCCTAAGTCGGCGAACGAGCTCGGCGACGGCGGCTGGATGATAGGATGTGAATGCCTCGACCGCGACTACGCGAATTTCGACGAGTACAAAGAATATCTTCAGCCTCTCGGCATCAAGAAAATACGCATCCAGTCCGGCTGGGCGAAATGCGAAAAGGAGAAAGGTGTGTATGATTTCTCCTGGCTCGACAAGACGGTGGACTGGGCCAATGCCAACGGTTTCACACCCATGCTGTGCGTAGGTTACGGCAACCCCATCTACTCAGACGCGAAGGCGCATGGAGCGCTTTCCATGTTTCCGGTGGAAGGCGAGTATCTCGAGGCTTGGAAGAGGTGGCTCGACGCTCTCGCGAAGCATTTCGCGGGCCGCATAACCCTGTGGGAGACGTGGAACGAGGCCGGCAACATTCCAGGCGTCACTCCGAAGATGCTGGCGGAGAACAATATTCTCACGGCCGAGATTATCCGCAGGCACAACCCCAATGCCAAGGTGACAGGGATTGTTCTGGGGTGGCTCAATGACTTCGAGGCGATACTTAAGGAACTTAAGGCAACAGGAAAGAGCGAACTTCTCTCGTCCGTTTCCGTTCACCTCTACTACGTCAATCCGGAACAGAAGGCGGACGATCTTGACGCCAAGCTCAAACAGGTCGCGGAGCATCTGCCGCATGCGAAACTGATAATGAGCGAATCGGGCGCGCCGAGCGAGATGCTGCCCAGCCACGGTTATGCCCGCTGGCCCTTTACCGATGTGTCGCAGGCGAAGCTCATGCTACGCCGCATGCTCATAGACCATTCCAGGGGCATCGACTCGTCAATCTTCAGCATCAGCGACATGCATTACGACAAGGGACTGGAAAGCATACCTTTCAACAATGCGAAGGGCATACTCGCGGCGAATTCGGCGCGCGAGATAATCCGCATCAAGCGGGCGTACTATTCCGCCCAGAACATCGTCACGTTCTTCGACGATACGGTCAAGATCGTGCCAAAGTCCGAGCGCCGTTTTGTGAACAACGATGAGACGGTATGGTTTGACGAATACCGTTCCGCCGGCGGACATTCCGTTCTGGCCTTCTGGCAGTGGCAGAAGAGGGATCACGCGTTCGACGTCAAGGCCGACAGGTTCAGAAGGGTGACAACATATCCGATGCCGTCAGAGTCTTTCGAGACGCGCACGTTCACCTTCGGAGCGACAGGCAAAGCGTTCAAGCGTCCCGTGCTTGTTGACATGTTCTCGGGGCGCGTGTATGAATTCCCGATGGAAGATCAGATCGTCCATTCCCGGGGAATCGTTTATGCAAACGTTCCCGTATATGATTCGCCCTTCGTGATAACGGAGTTTGACGCGCTTGAAGGAAAGTTCACGCCTTACGCGGAATGATTCCGGCAGGAGGAACGGAATGAAGTTTTTACCGGCGTTTTTACCGATTGTTTTTTCAGCCGTAACGGCTGCGGGTGTCGAGAGCGTCCTTTCGGAAAGGACGCTCGACATAGGTGACCGTTATGCGTCATGGACCGCGTTCTACAAGCAGATTCATTCGCTCGATCGGGATATTGACGACGCGTGGAGCAAGGTTGCTTCGGTCGCGGAGTTTGATGCGATGCGCAAGACTCAGCGCGAGATGATGATCCGGCGGATAGGAGGATTCCCTGAAAGGACTCCTCTCAACGCAAAGGTTGTCGGAACGGCGCGACGAGGCGGGTGTCGCGTCGAAAAGATAATCTTCGAGAGCCGTCCCGGAATGTTCGTGACGGGCAATCTCTATCTGCCGGACGAATCGCGCTTCCCCGCTCCGCATCCTGCGGCGATCGAGGTGTGCGGACATTCCCATCTCGGAAAAAATGCGCCCAAGTATCAGCGCACTGCTCTGCTGTGCGCAAAAAATGGCGTTGCCGTTTTCGCGGTCGATCCTGTAGGACAGGGTGAGCGATGCCAGTCTGTCGAAGAGGAGACGGAACAGGGCGGCACCCCCGTCAAGAACCATCTGCGCATGGGAGTGAACGTGATGCTTCTCGGACGCAACCTCGCCGCGTTCGAAATGTGGGATGTCATGCGCGCACTTGATTACCTCGACACGCGTCCGGACATTAGAAAGGACGGCTACGGTTCTTGCGGAAATTCCGGCGGTGGCACGCAGAGCATAATGCTGGCCGCGCTGGATGACCGGATCAAGGCAACGGCCACGTGCTGCTATCTGTCAAATCTCCGCGATCAGACGATGTGGCGGCTTTTGGCGGACAGCGAGCAGATAATATTCAGTCAGCTTGCCGACGGATTCAATCACGCTTCCTATCCGCTCATGAACGGCAATCCGGTAGTGATGCTTTCTCGGCGTGACGATATAATCCCGTTCTCCGGTACGCTCGACACGGCGCGACTGCTCGGGGATGTCGGGCGTAATCTTGGCCGCGAAGGCGCGTATTCGATCATCGATTCGCCCGGTCCGCACGGATACAACGAAACACTGATGCGGGCGACGGCTACATTCATGGCGCGGCGGTTGCGGGGGACTAAGGCCGTGTTCGACGAGCCCGAGTTCGATTCGACGAAACAGGATTTCGGTCCCGAACCGAAGGAGTTCTGGTGTGTGCCCGACGGACGTGTACTGTCTCTGCCCGGCTTTAAGAGCGTCTATTCATATCTGCAGGACGAGTTGGACGATTCGCTTGCCGCCCGTGTGAAGCATACTCCAGAATCTCTGGCGAAGACGGTGCGGACGACGGCAGACATAGACGAGTGCCGTATCGGTTCGAGAACGACAGTTTCCGAGTCGACACTTGCGGACGGTACCCGCGTCGCGCGTACATTCTACGAATCCGCCGACGGTTACCGTATGCCGGTAATAGAACTTGTTCCCCGGGGCGCCGAGGAGGC
>JAGBFY010000014.1 GCA_017936245.1 Kiritimatiellia bacterium | reverse complement strand
TTGTGGGCAATGGCAAACAGGGAGGGGGAGACTTGCGCAACGATGAACGGCAGCTGGGGCTATCGCAGTGACATGAACAGATGGAATACTGCAGAGGCGCTTGTCGCCGGACTTGTCGGATGTGTTTCTCGCAACGGCAATCTGCTTCTGAATGTTGGACCTATGTCGGACGGAAATCTTCCTGAGATGGCGGTAAAACGCCTGAAGGAATTGGCCGCCTGGTATTCCGCCAACGGAGAATCCGTTACCGGATGCGGCAGATCGTCCTTCACTCCGCCGTTCGGCTGCGCCTATACGCAAAAGGGGAATGTTCTCTACTGCCACTTTCTGCAGTCACCGCTCGGAGATGTCATTCTTCCAGAGCTGAAGGGACGGATTAAAGATATTGTTCCGTTGCGGTCTGGCGTCAAGGTGCGATGCGTTGACGAGTGGGGGTTCGAACTTCTCGGTCAATTTGATCAGAGGATTCGTCCTGAGGGAATAAGGCCGGGGGATGTGATAAAGATGCTCCTCACCAGCAGACCCGAAAAGCACAGGATGCAGGGTGTCGACGGTCGGGAGTGAGCGGTTGTGGCATTGACGACTGATTTTCGTACGTACATGCCGGCAGATGCTAAGAGATGAACTTTTTCAACAATGCAATACGAGGAGATCAAATGAAAAGAAGAGATTTTATGTTCGGCGCCGCTGCTGTTCTGGCCGGCGGCTGCACTTCCGTCGCGGGTCGCAAGGATGTCGCGATGCTCAGGGCCGAGCCGTCGTCGGTCCAGGAGGCGAAGCGCAGGGCACTGTCCGAGCTTAAGGAGCTGGGGCCGACGATCGGTGATTTTGAAATCCGCAGGAAGAAAAGTATTCCCGGAAAGCGGGCGGCGTTCTATATCGACGATGTGATATGGGTGTTTCGCGATCTTGCGAAGTCCAGGCCGAAATCATGCTGGGAACATCGGTTTTTGGGGCATCTGAAGGAAGCGCATGATAAGTACGGACTTAAGGTCCAGCTGAACGTTTTCTACGCCGACGATTTCTATTACGGGGCGCGGGCATCCGAATTCACGCTCAAAGACATGCCCGATATCTGGAAGAGCGAATTTCAGGCTGCCAAGGATTGGCTTAGATTCGGATTTCATTCACTTCGCGAATTCCCTGATTACCCCTGGATCAATGCGAGTTATGATGACGTCAAGTATACATGGGATATAACCGTTCGTGAAGTGGAGCGCTTTGCTGGACCTGGCACGTTTGCGCTCGCAGTTACACCGCACTGGGGTCCGATGTCGAAAGAAGGATGTGTCGCGCTCAAGGATTGCGGCGCGAAGGTTGTGTGGGTGTCGAGGGGAAAGCGCTGGGCGTACAATGGAGACCGCTCGATCCTACCGTACGGCCATGCGATGCGCATAGAGAACTTTCGCAAGCCGGAGACCGCCGTTTACTGGCGAGGCGGCGGTGGGGACGACATAAGCGTTTCCGCGTGCGGATACAATCATCTTTTGGCAAAAGAGGTTGAAAAAACAAGAGGTACCTACAATTGGGTTTACGACAGGGATACCGGTGTCAACTTTAAGGCGTTTTCAATGGGCGGAACTTGTCTTAACCTTCTAAAGCTTGAAGATGTCGAGACGGCAATGGCCCGCAACGGCGAGCCGGAGTTCTATATCCATGCCACGCACGAAGAGTATTTCCACAGACATTATTTCGGATATCAGCCAGATTACTGCGAGAAGACATTCGTCGCGGTGAAGTGGATGTACGATCACGGATACAAATACGCCTTCATCGAAGATTCCGTTGATTGAGACAATTGGACAATTTGGTGGACCTAAAAAGAGTTTGATTGACGGTTTATGCTTTGCCGATTCTGTGAAATCAAGGGATAAGTATGTATTGCGTCAAGGGGAAAATGAAAAATTTTTGCATGGAGATGTTCTTTGAGGAAAATAAGGCAGCGAAAAGCGTTATGCGCCTTCCTCCACACCAAAGGCGACAGCATCACCGCAACCTTCCGTAAATAGCACAGCGGCGAATCGCGGCGTCATCCTTGCCGCATTGCGTATGGAACTTGTTGGGGGGCGTACCCTTCAAAAAAGTGGAACAAGTAAAAAAGAAGTTCTTAAAAGTTGAAAGGAGACATCTATGTTTGAAGATTGTAATTTTGTGGGAACCGTTGGGTGCATATGGTTTTTTGATTTCCTTGAAAAAAAGTCGGTGTTCTGATATACTACTGCGCAATTTTCAAAGGAGAAAACAAATGGGTCTGTTAGGTCAAGGTCTTGTCCTCATGTTTGCCGGCATGGGTATCGTATATCTGTTTCTTGTGGTGTTGATTGTCACCACCAAGTATTCCTCCGTGTTTGTCGCGAAGTTTGACTCTATTTTGCCTCAGGATGCGCCGAAGAAAACGGCTAAGCCTGCTGTTGCGAACGATGACGAAAACATCGCTCTCGCCATTGCCGTCGCAATGGGCTGATAAACTACTCAATTTCACAAATATCATTTAAAAGGAAAACGAAAATGGCAAAGAAAACAGTAAAGTACATGCTCACAGCGTTCCGCGACGGTTTCCAGTCCGTAGTCGGGGCCCGCGTTCTCTCCAAGGACTTCCTTCCCTGCGTGGAGGAGTGCTACGATGCCGGCGTGCGCTGGTTCGAAGCGGGCGGCGGTGCACGTTTCCAGAGCTGCTACTTCTACTGCCAGGAGGATGCGTTCGATGTGATGGACGCGTTCCGCAAGGCCGCTCCTGAAGCCGATCTCCAGACGCTCTCCCGTGGTGTGAACGTGGTGGGTCTCGACTCCCAGAGCTCCGACATGATCAAGCTCCATGCCGACATGTTCAAGAAGCACGGCATGAGCTCCATCCGCAACTTCGACGCCCTCAACGACGTGGACAACCTCAAGTGGTCCGGCCAGTGCATCCACGACGCTGGTCTCAACCACGAAGTCGTTGTCACGATGATGGGTCTTCCTCCGGGAATCGATACGCAGGGCACGCACTGCGCCGAGTTCTACCGTGACCGCCTGAAAAAGATCATGGATGCCGGCATTCCCTTTGACCGCGTCTGCTTCAAGGACGCTTCCGGCACATCCACGCCACGCACCGTGTTCGAGACGATGCAGGCGGCCCGCAAGCTTCTCGGCGACAAGGTCCACATCCAGTTCCACAGCCATGAGACCGCCGGCAACGGAATCAGCTGCTACCTCGCGGCCCTCAAGGGCGGTGCGGACGGCCTTGATCTCTCCATGGCCCCGATGAGCGGCGGCACCTGCCAGCCCGACATCATCACGATGTGGCACTGCCTTGACGGCGATCCCGATTTCGGCTTTGACTTCGATATTAACAAGATCAAGAAGGCTGAGGACAGCTTCAAGAACGCGATGAAGAAG
>JAGBFY010000092.1 GCA_017936245.1 Kiritimatiellia bacterium | reverse complement strand
GTCAATGTCGTAGCCATTGATGATTTCCGTTGCGATTGCCGCGAACTTAGCCCGTACCTCATCCTGCTCGTAGTCTACGAGACACCACGAGGCGTAAGGAGGATAGTTCGCTGTAAGCCCCTTGAGCGGCGGTGTATCCTTCTGCGAACCCATCAGCCAATTGAGATGCTTTGCCTTGAATGGATTGAAGAGGTAATTATCGGCAAGAAAAAGCGGTGGCGGCTTGAGAGGATTGTAGTCGCTCTGGAGAAAGTTCTCATTGACGCAAAGACCTATCAGCAGCTCTTTCTTGTTCTTGCGCGCCCATTCCGATATTGCAGAGACAGGATCCTTGGATTTCCCCTGCTTTTTGATTTCCGGTATTGCGTTCTTGACGCCGGAAAGCCAAGAGGATCCAGTAGGCTGCTTATCCTGCGGCTCATTCGACGGCACCATCGCCGACAGGTTCGCGAAATTCGGCATAGGCACATATACATACGTATCCGGCTTGACATTGCCGCTCATCGACTTGACCGGAAGACCATCCCAGTTGCGCTTAGGATTGTTGAACCCTTTGATTATTGCATCTGGAGAATAGGGAAGCGATTTGGGCCAGAATGCAGGTGCTATATCATAATGATAGAAAATGACATCACGCTTGCGGTTGACATCAGCAGCAAATAACGCCGATGCCGCAACCGCCGCAGTTAGGCAGAAGAGGATTTTGTTCATATATGTCTCCGCTTTATTCAAACGCACACAATTGTATCATATGTAGGCGATTTTTGGGAAAACTTTTTAAGGCTTAATTGGGAATTGGAAATAGACCTTAAAAATCTATTTTTCAGGTTCCCGACGGACAAAACATTCGAGCGTCGTATGGTTCTGCCCGAAATGCGGAATCTCGGAAACCTTCAGGTATCCGGCATCAAGCAATTCACGGAAACGGTTCTGGACCGTCTTTGGAGTCTCCTCGCCCTTCGGAACAGAGATTGCAAAGCCATATCCCGAAAACGCAGCGAGCCTGCACGGAGCGGAACGAAGCAAGGATTCCATCCGCTGCGTATTCATTACATTGATGGACATCGCTTCAGCATCCGAAAGACCGGGGAAATATGAGAATGGCCCCATATCAAGCCCATCCTGAACCTTGCGTTCCATCTCGACAGCCAAATAAAGATCCTGGGTCAACAGCATCGTCCCGCCGGGATCCATCGTTTCGAGTTTCCGAGCGACATCACGCATCTGTGAGAGTTCGGACCTGTCCTTCTTCAGCGACCAGAATCTATCCTGCCCATTTGTCATCCAGTCCTGAAGGAGCGGCGACGCAATGGCGCACAGCCCTGATACCAACACGGGAAACAGATACCTCATCGCATCACCGCAGAAGACGGAACGTTCCGCAAACGGCACTGCAATAAGGACAGCTAAAAGCGGCATGAGCGGCACCTGATAGTCGTCGTACGGGAAAGGTGCGCTGAGCTGAAGCAGGAACACGGCGGCAAAAGACACACCTGCCATCCATCTCAACCCGCGCGAATCGGAAACTGCGGCGATGAAATCATACCGAGCTTTTTTTCCGAAAGCAATCGCCGCAAACATCACCGCACCTGCCGCAAGATACCCTCTGACAAGACGGCAGACGGCACCGGCGGCAAAGAACGGATCGAACCCGCCGCGTCCGGCATGGTACGCCTGCGCCGCCAAAAGCCCCTTCAGAGATTCACCGTCGACAGCAAAAAAGCCATATACGAGAAACAGACCGAAGATGCCGCCGATCCCGAACCAAAGCCACTGTAAGGTGCGGAAACGTGCCACCAGCAAACCGGCACCTACGACACCAAGAATCAGCACTAGAGATATGCGCGTACCGCTTGCAAAGGCAAAGGAGACTGCGGCAAGGAAATTCCAACGGTAGGACAGGAGCAGAAAACCCGACATCACAAACAATGTCCCGAGAGCGTAGGTCTTCGGTATGGATGTGAAATACATATGGTACAGGTTGCAGGCAAGCATTGCAAAAACCGCAACCGATACGGCATTGCGAGATTCTTTGGATACAAGCCTCCGTGCAAATGCAATCGCAACCAGCACCGAGAAAACCGAAAACGCAAATGTGACAAGACGGCCGGACAGAAGTCCATGCACCGGCATGACAGAATAGACATACGGAAGCACCGGACCCTGGGTAAAGAAGAAGTCCCTGTATGGGACCTTGCCTTCCCCTACAAGCCTGGCGGCATACAGATACCAACCCTCATCCTGGTTGACGCCACCCCACCACACCGCAAGAACCGCGACACATGCGGCAATCACAGACGCAAGAATCCATGCTGTGCCAAGTGCTGCGATGTTCCGTCTGTCCATGGAACGACGTTACTTTTTAGGTTCCTTGACGCCCATCTTCTTCAAAACGGCGTCTGTCACATTTATATCCGGCTTTACGAATCCGCAGGCCGCGGCATCGACGATGAGATCGTAACCCTCGTCCTTCGCGAATTCCGCGAGCTTCGTCTCGACATCTGTCTTCTCGATCTTGAAAAGGCGCTGCTGGAGATCAGCCAACTCCTCCTGACAGCGCTGATCCTCCGTACGCAGCTCCTGCTGAATGGTGAACAGCTTGCGCTGCACATCTTCAAGCTTCTTCTGGAGATCGGCTTTGGCCACGGCTGACAGCATGGGATTCTGCCAGTCAGACTGGATCTTTTTCCCTTCATCGACCAGGGCCTTAGCTTTTTCCTGACGGGCTTCCATCTTCTTGCGGTAGTCGTCGGCGGTCGACTTCACCAACGCACGGTTAGATTCGTGCGACGGATGGTTCTTTATGAGAATCTCAAGATTCACGACTCCTAACTTCGTTCCGGCCGACACGACAGCAGCCGCCATGCACACACACGAAAAAACAATCTTCTTCATTTTCTTGTCTCCTTCTTTCAACGACCACATCAGAAATCATATCCGACCGTGAACGAGAAACATTCTTTGTCCACATCATCGTCCGGCTCGACGACAGGCACGGCAAAATCAAGACGGATGGGGAAGCTCTCGATATCCAAACGGAGACCAAGACCTACCGACCAGCAAAAATAGTCCGTATTGAAATCGAACTCATCCTCACCGACGGCACCAAGATCGGTAAATGCGGCGACGCGAACGAATTTCACGACCGGCACCGTATATTCCGCGTTTATGCACCAGCTCGTCTGACCGCCCCATGCGGCATATTTTCCCTTCTTCCCCTGCTGGCTCCACACACGCGGAGCGATGTCGCGGTACTCGACGCCGCGGATGGAACGTGGGCCTCCGAGGAAGAGCTTGTTGTAGATCGGCACATCATCGGAAAACGCATCGAGCGTGTCGCCGCGGACACCGAAGGCAATTACATGGTTGTACTTCTTCCACACCTGGAAGTACTGACGGAAGTTGAAACCAACTTTCCAGTAATTGTTGTCGCCTCCTACGAGGTCACCATAAATGGAGGCCTTGTGGCCACGCGTCGCGAAACGGAACGTATCACGGGTGTCATCCTCCCAGAAGATGCGCAAAGGAATCTCGAATGCATCACCATACTCCTCTTCCTGCCATTTGAAGACAGGACCCGGTTCATCCTCCGGAGTCGTATAGTGGGCAAACCCCTTTTCAAGGTAGTACTTATCGTCCGAAACGTCGTCAAATTCGATGAATTCGGCGGCGAGGCGGAAACCAAGCCGTCCGGTGGTCTTCGCAGTAGGCCAGAACTTCACCGGATAGGCAAGAGTCGCGGACGCTCCGTTGCGGATGATGTCATAATCGTCATACCAGCGCTGACGGCGATACGCATCGACAGTCAATTCGAGCATTCGGTCGAAGAGGTACGGCTCCGTAACGGAAACCTCATACGTCTGGTAGCGGGGACCTGCCTGGAGAAGCATACGCCCCTTCTGTCCGCCGCCGCGAAAACGCCACGGGTTGAAAAGGTCGAAATTGGACTCCGAAAGCTCAACGGTACCGTACACGGAATCGACACTTGACGCACCGACGCCGATCATGAACTGCCCGGTGTTCTTTTCGGACACCTCGTACACGAGGTCGCGAACTTCGCTCTTGCCCTTCTCGGCAAGGACATCGTTCTTCTTTTCGAGATAGAAGCGAACGCGGTCGAAATAGCGGAGATTCTCAAGACGGCGCTTCGACTGCTCGGCTTTGCTTTCAATCATCGGATCGCCAGGCGAAAGCGATATCTCGCGGCGGATCACTTTGTCCTTCGTGTAGTCGTTGCCGCGTATGAGCACACGGTCGATCGTGACTGGAACGCCCTCTTCAACATCGAACGTTATGTCAAGAGCGTTCGGATCGCCCTCGACCGGGATGCGCTTTACCATGACGCGTGTCTCGGCGAGCGGAGGCTTCCCAGAACCGCAGAATATCTCAATCTCGCGGGCTGCGTCGTTCAGAGCCTTCTCGCCCGCCACGCTGCCGGAGACAACCGTCTTAACCGCAGCAAGCACAGCCGCTTCAGGATACTGCTTCACTCCCTTTACGGCAATGGATTTAACCTTGTAGCAAGGTCCCTCCTCAATCCGGAAGAGAATGTTGGCTTCATCCTCTTCATCACCGGGAATCCGTTCAGCAGGCAACACCACAACATCGAGATAGCCAAGGTTTCGGTAGTGTTCGGCGACCTTGTCACGCGCTTCAGCAAGATCCTGCGAAGTCACGGGAGTATCTGTAAACCAACCGATCGGATTCCACCATGGGAACGAACCGAAGGTTTCACGCAGAGCGTCAGCTTCGACATTCGCGTTTCCCTCGAAAAGGTACTCGTCAATCTCGCACCGTTTGCCCTCATCAATGACCATGGTAACGCTCACCGCTCCGTCCGAGCCTACAATCGGCTCGACAATTGGCGTAACCTTAACGTCTGGAAACTCCTTCTTGCGGTACTCGTCGCGAATCCGGTTTGCGGCGGCGGCGAAATCGGCCTCGCCATACGCGTAGCCGTCCTTGAGGTCGGCAAACTTGGCGATCTTGGATGCGTTCCAATAGTCGTTGCCCTTGCAGTTCAGCGGACCGTGGTATCGCGTTTTGGGCGTAATCACATATACGATGTCAATGCCGCCATCAACATGCCTGGCCTCGACCGTTATATCTTCGTACTCGCCCGCGTCACGAAGAGCCTTCACGTCGCGTGCGCATGCCGCCGGATCATATTCAGCCCCCGGCTTTACTTCACAGCGTGCGGTCACGTCTGATACGCTGACGTCACCGGCCCGCGAGCTGCGAGCCGACACATTTACGACTTTAGCGGCCTGAAGCTGCAATGCTGCTGCAAGCACGGCTGAAGCGGTTAGCAATCTTTTCATGTTTTCCTTTCGATGTCAAAAACAATTCAACTGTACGCAAAACATCCTCATCCAAACATTACCGGAGCCACGTGCCAGATGTTGCGCGCGTACTCGGCAACGGCGCGGTCCGAACTGAAAAGACCGGAACGCGCAATGTTCACAAGCGACATGTGCCCCCACTTCTCCGTGTCGCGGTAAGTGGAATCCACCTTGTCTTGCGCATCAGAATAGGAACGCAGGTCGGCAAGCAGCATATAATGGTCGTTGTAGTCAAGAAGAGAACGGAGGATGGGCTCGTAGCGGAGCGGATCTTCCGGAGAAAGAGATCCATCCTTGATCATCTGAAGCGCAGCCATGATTTCGGGATCCTTGGCGGCGCATTCCCTTGCATTGTACACAGGACGCATTCTCGCCACGTCCGGAGTGCGCATTCCGAAGAGGAACATGTTCTCGTCCCCGACCTGCTCGTTGATCTCGACGTTGGCACCATCGAAGGTGCCGATGGTGAGCGCTCCGTTCATCATGAACTTCATGTTTCCGGTGCCGGAGGCTTCCATGCCGGCAAGGGAAATCTGCTCCGACAGATCCGCCGCCGGTATTATGCGCTCTGCGAGGGAAACGCGATAGTCCGGAAGGAACACAACCTTGATGAGTCCGCGTACGCGCGGATCAGAGTTGATCTTCTTCGCGAGATCGTGGATGAACCTGATTATCAGCTTCGCCATCCAATATCCCGGAGCGGCCTTCGCCGCAAAGATGAAGGTGCGGGGAACAGGGGCGTACGAAGGATCGTTCACTATGCGGTTGTAGCGCATGATGATGTAGAGCGCAAGCATCAGCTGACGCTTGTACTCGTGCAGACGCTTCACCTGCACATCAAACAGCGAAGCAGGATCGACCTCCTCACCAACAAGATCCTTGATGCAGGCGGCAAGCTGACGCTTGTTCGATGCCTTGATCTTTGCGAGGGCAGACAGGAAGTCAGGATCAGCCGCATGGCTCTCCAGCTTGCGCAGATAATCGAGACGGACTACCCATTCAGGTCCGATCGTCTCGGAGATGAGCTGAGAAAGCATCGGATTGGCCTTGAGCAGCCAACGGCGCGGTGTTATGCCGTTCGTGACATTGGTGAACTTCTCCGGCATGAGATCGTAGAAGTCCTTGAACAGCGAATCCTTGAGGATCTCGGAATGGAGCTTTGCCACACCATTGGTGGTGGTGGTGCCGATGATGCACATGTTGGCCATGCGCACATACCGTTCCCCGTTCTCGTCAATGAGCGACATGCGCGCAATGCGATCCGGATCGGACGTGATTTTGGAGGCGATATCCTTGAGGAAGCGGCTGTTGATCTCGTAGATTATCTGAAGATGGCGCGGAAGAAGCGATTCCATCATCGGCACCGGCCACTTTTCAAGGGCTTCGGGAAGTATGGTGTGGTTTGTGTAACCTGTGGAGTTGCGGGTAATGTCCCACGCATGATCCCATTCAAGACCCTCTTCGTCAACGAGAATCCGCATCAACTCTGGTATCACAAGAGCGGGATGGGTTTCGTTGAGATGGATGAACACCTTCTGCGGCAACATGTCCCAGCTGTCGTTGTTCAGACGGAAACGGCGGAGGATGTCGCGCACCGAACAGGCCACGAAGAAGTACTGCTGCTTGAGACGCAACTCCTTGCCCGCCATGGTATTGTCGTTCGGGTAGAGAACCTTTGTGAGATTCTCCGCAAGAACCTTGTTTTCCACCGCAGCGACGTACGATCCCTGATTGAAGTCGGCAAGGTCGAATTCGTCAAGCGCACGTGCGCTCCACAGGCGAAGCGTGTTGACGGCATGCTCAT